>NZ_JAALEE010000558.1:11718-12460 GCF_014145265.1 Dietzia sp. CW19
CCGGCACCAGGACAACGGTGTCGGTGTTCGTGGCATCGCTGCCGTACTCGGGGATGGTCTTCGCCTGCGGCTGTCTGGACGAGAAGATGCCGAACTGGCTCGACGCGCACTTACAGGCGTTCGAGTACTTCGGCGGCGCGGCGCAGGTGATCGTCCCGGACAACGCCTCCACGGCGTCGAATCAGATCGCCCGCGGCGACCGGGCCCGGGAGGTCAACCGCGAGTACCGGGACTTCCTCGAGTACCACCACACCGCCGCGGTGCCCACGAGATCGGCGGCACCCCGCGACAAGGGGAACGTCGAGGCCGGAGTGAAAGTGGTGACGAACTGGGTGATTGGACGCCTGGCCGATCGGCGCTTCGCGAGCCTGGACGATGCGAACGACGCGATCGCCGCCGAGGTGGAGGCGATCAACGACCGGACCCCGTTCCGCGGCCAGAAGACCAGCCGCCGGGAGCTGTTCACCGAGCACGAGCAGTCGGAACTGTTCGACCTTCCCGAGGCCCGCTGGCAGCCAGTCATCTGGAAGAAGTCCAAGGTCAACCGTGATTACCACGTGGAGATCGCCACGGTGAAGTACTCGGTGCCCCACACGTTCGCCGGCCAGCACGTCGATGTGAAGATCACCGGTCCCACGCTCACGGTCATGGCTGGCGGGGAGGTCATCGCCTCCCACGCCGTCTCCGGTAGGCGACATTCCTTCGTGACCGACCCTGACCATGTTCCCGCGCAGCATCTGCA
>NZ_JAALEE010000558.1:12748-12978 GCF_014145265.1 Dietzia sp. CW19
GCAGCAGCTGGCGGCCCTGAGGACCCAGGCCGCCGCCCGGCCCACACCACCACGCAGCCGGCGGTGGCGGCTACGACGGACCGGCTGGAGCCGCCGCCGGATCGGCGAGATACCACCGGGGCGCATCTGGCCGGGCCCGAGCAGTTCAGCCTCGCCGTCCTCACCGGAGGCCCGAGCAGCGGCACTGCGGGGCAGGAGGAGCTGCAGTGACTGATCGTCATCTCACCGAC
>NZ_JAALEE010000064.1:0-1698 GCF_014145265.1 Dietzia sp. CW19
CCCCGCCTCGTCGCGGGCGACCTCCTCGGGCGTCCGCCAGGCCGCCCCGGGGTCGACGGGCGGTGGCACCCTGCCGGGCGCCGTGGCGGAGCTCTCGGTAGCGGGTCGGCCCTTGCCGTGGTGCTTTCCCATGCCGTTGTCCCTCAATCCACGATGTGCGTGCGGTAGGTCAGTTCGACCCTACGTGCTTCGTCGCAGGGCGGGACCACGACGATGTGTGCGACCGCCGTCCACGGCTCGAGTCGCACGTAGTTGCTCGAACCCCAGTGGAACTCGCTGCCGGAGACCTCGTCGTGGACGCTGAACCGGGCGTCGTCGTCGTACCCGAGGGCGGCCATGTCCAGCCGGAGGGTGCCCTCCTGGACCCCGTGCGAGTCGAGTGAGACCACCGTGAGGACGCAGTCGCCGGTGGTGGGGTCGAGTTTGGAGTAGGCGAGGATCTGGTCGTTGTCGACGTCGTGGAACCGCAGGGTGCGCAGCTGCTGGAGGGCGGGGTGCTCCCGGCGGATCCGGTTGAGGGTCCGGAGCCACGGCGCGAGGGACTGGCCCGCCGCCTCGGCACCGGCGAAGTCCCGGGGCCGGAGCTCGTATTTCTCCGAGTCCAGGTACTCCTCGCTGCCGTCGGTGACGGGCTGCCACTCGAACAGCTCGAAGCCCGAGTACACGCCCCACGCCGGGGACAGCGTGGCCGCGAGCGTCGACCGGATCGCGAACATCGCGGGGCCCCCGCGCTGCAGCGACTCGTGGAGGATGTCCGGGGTGTTGGTGAACATGTTGGGCCGGGCCTCGTCGACGTGCGCCAGCAGCTGCTCGCAGAACTCCACCAGGTCGGACTTGGTGGTCTTCCAGGTGAAGTAGGTGTACGACTGCGAGAAGCCCCGCCTGGCCAGGCCGAACATGCGGGCGGGACGGGTGAAGGCCTCGGCGAGGAACAGCACGTCCGGTTCCGTGCGCTTGACCTCGGCGATCAGGCGGCTCCAGAAGTCGGCCGGCTTGGTGTGCGGGTTGTCCACCCGGAAGATCCGTACGCCCAGGGAGGTCCACAGCCGCACGACCCGGAGCACCTCGGCGTAGATCCCCTCGGGATCGAGGTCGAAGTTGACGGGGTAGATGTCCTGGTACTTCTTGGGCGGGTTCTCGGCGTAGGCGATGTGCCCGTCGGGCAGCACCGTGAACCACTCGGGGTGCGCCTGCGCCCACGGGTGGTCCGGCGCGCACTGCAACGCCAGGTCCAGGGCTATCTCGACACCCCTCGTGGCGGAGTACTCGACCAGCTCGCGGAAATCCTCGATGGTGCCGAGCTCCGGGTGCACCGCGTCGTGGCCGCCGTCCGCGGAACCGATCGCCCAGGGCGAACCGACGTCGCCCGGGTCCGGGGTGAGCGAATTGTTGCGGCCCTTCCGGTTGACCACCCCGATCGGGTGGATGGGCGGCAGGTACACCACGTCGAAGCCCATGTCCGCGGCGTGGTCGATGTGGGTGCGCGAGGTGGCGAAGGTGCCGTGGACGGGCCGGCCCCGCTCGTCCCACCCGCCCGTGGAGCGGGGGAAGAACTCGTACCACGAGCTGAACTGGGCCTCGCGCCGGTCGACCCAGACGCGGTGGGTCTGACCGGCCGTCACCAGCTCGCGGACCGGTCCGGCGGCCATCGCGGCCGCGACCTCGTCGGACAGCGCCCGCGAGGTCCGGGTCCGGGCG
>NZ_JAALEE010000006.1:0-13221 GCF_014145265.1 Dietzia sp. CW19
CGGCCGGGGTGGCGGCCTCGTCCACCGGTGCCGCGGTCTCGCCTCCGCCGGCCACCTCGTCGACGGCGGCGGGCGCCTGATCGGATTCCGACACGGCACCGGACCCGCTGGTGGTGACGGCGGGCCGACCGGTCGCCCGGACTCGCGGTCCCCCGGCGTACTGGGAAAGGATCTGCAGGCTCATGGGGGTAGCCTATCGCCTCCGGTGTCCCCGGTTGCCCGCCGCTCCCGGGGTGCCGCCACCAGACCGCGCGATATCCGGGCGGCGAGGGCGCGGGCTGTGGCGGATACTGGGCCCATGCGTGCAGTCCGGATCTCAGAACACGGTGGCCCCGACGTCCTCGAGCCTGTCGAGCTGGAGACTCCCTCACCTGGTCCCGGGGAAGTGCTCGTCCGGACCACCTCCATCGGCGTCAACTACATCGACACCTACTTCCGGGAGGGCATCTATCAGACCGCGTTGCCGTATGTCCCCGGCAGCGAGGGCGCCGGGGTCGTCGACGCGCTGGGGGTGGGCACGCCCGACCTCGTGACCGGGGACCGGGTGGCATGGTGCCAGGTGCCCGGTTCCTACGCGCAGTACGTGGTCGCCCCGTCGGAGGCCCTGGTCGCCGTCCCCGACGAGGTGTCCGACGGCGTCGCGGCGTCGATGCTCCTCCAGGGGCTCACCGCGCACTACCTCATCACCGACACCCATCGTGCGCACGGCGGGGACGCGGTACTGATCACCGCCGGCGCCGGAGGGGTGGGGCAGCTCCTCATCCAGATGGCGGTGGCCCGTGGATACCGGGTCATCACCACCACCTCGACCGAGTCGAAGGCGCAGATCTGCAGGGGCCTGGGTGCGCACCACGTCCTGCTCTATCCGGAGGCTACGCCCGAGAGGATCCGCGAGCTGTCCGGTGGCGGTGTGGCGGTGGTGTTCGACGGGGTCGGGCGGGACACCTTCGACACCGGTCTGGCCTCGCTCGAGCGGCGCGGCACGCTGGTGCTGTTCGGGGCGGCGAGTGGCCCCGTGCCGCCGGTGGACCCGCAGCGGCTCAACGCGGCCGGATCGGTGTTCCTGACCCGGCCCAAGCTCGGCGACTTCATCGCGACCACCGAGGAGTACCGCGACCGTGCGGCCGAGGTGATGGAGGGGCTGGTCGACGGGTCGCTCGTCCTCGACGTCGGGGCGACCTTCGGACTCACCGACGCGGCGCAGGCGCACCGGGCGTTGCAGTCGCGGCGCACCACTGGGTCGATCACGCTCGACCCCTCCAGGTGACCGATCAGAACAGGGAGAACGCCGCCGACAGGGTCTCGAGACCGAGAACGGCGTCGATCGACAGGGCCACGAACACCGCGGCCAGGTAGTTGTTCGACAGGATGAACAGCTTGAGGGGCTTGACCTCGACACCTCGGCGCACACCGGCCTCGAGGCGGTGGGCCATGACGATGAACCACACACCGAAGCCGATCGCGCCCGCCGCGTAGATCCATCCCGCCGCCGGGATGAGCACGAAGGTGCACAGGACCGTGGCCCAGGTGTAGAGGGTGATGCGTCGGGTGACGCCCTCCGCCGACATGACCACCGGCAACATCGGTACCCCGGCGGCCTTGTAGTCCTCCTTGTACCGCATGGCCAGGGCCCAGGTGTGGGGCGGGGTCCAGAAGAAGATGATGAGGAACAGGACGATCGCCTGCCACCAGTTGCTCGGTTGACCCTCGGGCAGGTGGTCGGTGATGACCGCCCACGAGACGAGCACGGGCATACACCCGGCGGCGCCACCCCACACCACGTTCTGGGCGGTGCGGCGCTTGAGGATCATCGTGTAGACGAAGACGTAGAAGCAGATCGTCAGCAGGATGAACAGGGCGGCGAGCCAGCTCTGTGCCAGGAGTCCCAGCCACAGCATGCTGGCCGCGCCGAGCACCAGGCCGAAGACCAGCGCGGCCCGGGGGGTCACGGCGTGGCGGGCCAGCGGGCGCCGTTCGGTCCGCTTCATGACCTTGTCGATGTCGGCGTCGACGACCATGTTGAGGGTGTTGGCGCTGGCGGCGCCGAGCCAGCCACCCACCAGCGTCAACAGCACCAGGCCGAGGTGGACCTGCCCGCGGTCGGCCTGCAGCATCGCGGGGATGGCGGCCACCAGGAGCAACTCGATGACGCGCGGCTTGGTGAGGGCGATGTACGACATGACGACGTCGACTACGCGGGCGCGCCCGCTCGCCGGAGCCGGCCGCCCCGAGGACTCTGGAGGGGAGACGGACGGCCCCCCACTCCGGGTCGGGGTGGAATCGTGCACCGGAACTCCTCGCAGCAGATGTCAACGCACTACCCGGCCGATACTACGTCCCCCCTGCACGCTCCGCGAAAGAGCGGGGGCGGGGACGGTCCGACCCCGGGGGCGGGTGACCACTAAGGTGGTCCACGACATACGCGCGGATCCGCGCCGCACCCTCGACCCGGGAGAACCACAAGTGACCAGCGCGTCGGAGATCACCGAGCTCACCACCGCCCGCCACCCGTCCGACTGGACCGAACTGGACACCCGGGCGGTCGACACCGCTCGTGTCCTGGCCGCCGAGGCCGTGCAGAACTGCGGCAGCGGTCACCCGGGCACCGCCATGAGCCTGGCGCCCCTGGCCTACACGCTCTACCAGCGGGTGATGCGACATGACCCGTCGGACCCGAAGTGGGTGGGGCGTGACCGTTTCGTCCTGTCCTGCGGCCACTCCTCCCTCACCCAGTACGTCCAGCTCTACCTCGCCGGATTCGGGCTGGAGCTCGAGGATCTCAAGGCGCTGCGCACCTGGGGATCCAAGACCCCGGGTCATCCCGAGTGGAACCACACCGACGGGGTGGAGATCACCACCGGGCCGCTCGGCCAGGGGCTGGCGTCCGCGGTGGGTATGGCCATGGCCGCCCGGTACGAGCGGGGGCTGTTCGATCCGGAGGCACCCGCCGGGAAGAGCCCGTTCGACCACTTCATCTACGTCGTCGCCTCGGACGGGGACGTGCAGGAGGGCGTGACCGCCGAGGCCTGCTCGCTCGCGGGGACCCAGCAGCTCGGGAACCTCATCGCGGTCTACGACGACAACAAGATCTCGATCGAGGACGACACCCAGATCGCCTTCACCGAGGACGTGGCCGCCCGCTACGAGGCCTACGGCTGGCACGTCCAGACGGTCGACGGGGGTGAGGACATCGAGGCCATCGAGGGGGCGATCGCCGACGCGCGCGCCGTCACGGACAAGCCCTCGATGATCGTCCTTCGCACGGTGATCGCCTACCCCGCCCCCACCAAGATGAACACGGGGGCCTCGCACGGTTCGGCGCTCGGGCAGGCCGAGGTGGACGCGGTCAAGGAGGCGCTCGGCATGGGCGGCACCGAGCCGTTCACCGTCGACGACGAGGTGATCGCCCACACCCGCGCGGCCCGCGACCGTGGCGCCCGTGTCCACGCGCAGTGGAGCGACATGTTCCACGCGTGGGCCGAGGCCAACCCCGACGCGAAGAACCTCTTCGACCGCCTCTACTCCGGCCAGTTGCCGGAGGGCTGGGACGCCGGTCTGCCGACATGGGAGGCCGACCCCAAGGGCGTCGCCACCCGCAAGGCGTCCGCCAAGGCCATCCAGGCGCTCGCGGGGACCCTCCCCGAGCTGTGGGGTGGGTCCGCGGACCTGGCGGGGTCCAACAACACCCAGATCGAGGGGGCCGACTCCTTCGGTCCCCCGTCGATCTCGACCGGGATGTGGACGGCGTCACCGTACGGGCGCAACCTGCACTTCGGTGTTCGTGAGCACGCCATGGGCGCGATTCTCAACGGGATCGCCCTGCACGGTCCGACCAGGCCCTACGGCGGGACCTTCCTCATCTTCAGCGAGTACATGCGTCCGGCGGTCCGCCTCGCCGCCCTCCAGGGCAGCAACGCCTACTACGTGTGGACGCACGACTCGATCGGTCTCGGCGAGGACGGCCCCACCCACCAGCCGGTCGAGCAGCTCGCGGCACTGCGCGCCATCCCCGGCCTGGCCGTCCTGCGGCCGGCGGACGCCAACGAGACGGCGGCGGCGTGGCGCGCGATGCTCATGGCCCTCGATGGTCCCAAGGGCCTGTGCCTGACCCGCCAGGACATCCCCGTTCTGGAGGGCACGGCCGAGTCGGCGCGCGAGGGCGTCGAGCGCGGTGGCTACGTGCTGGCCGAGGCGTCGACCGGGTCCCCCGAGGTGATCCTGATGGGTACCGGTTCCGAGGTCCACCTGGCGGTCGAGGCTCGCGAGGTCCTCGAGGCCGAGGGCGTGCCGACCCGGGTGGTGTCGATGCCGTGTGTCGAGTTCTTCGACCAGCAGGATCCGGAATACCGCGAGTCGGTCCTCCCCCGGTCGGTCCGCGCCCGGGTGAGTGTGGAGGCCGGGATCGCCATGCCGTGGTACCGCTTCCTCGGCGACGCGGGTCGGGCGGTGTCGCTGGAGCACTTCGGAGCGTCCGCCCCGTACCAGACCTTGTTCACCGAATTCGGAATCACCGGCGACGCCGTGGTCGCCGCGGCCCGCGACTCGCTCGCGGCCGTCAACGGGGAGGCATCATGACCAACGCCAATCTCGCCGCACTGAGCGCCGCCGGCGTCTCGGTCTGGCTCGACGACCTGTCCCGCCAGCTGCTCACCTCCGGCGAGCTCGAGGAGCGGATGTCCACCTACTCGGTCGTGGGAGTCACCACCAACCCCGCGATCTTCCAGGCCGCGCTGGGCGACTCGTCGGCCTACGAGTCCGCGCTCACCGAGGCCGTCCGCGCCGACAGGGATGTCGATTCCGTCGTCCGCGCGCTCACCACCGCGGACGTACGGGACGCCTGTGCGGTCCTGGCCGACGTGTTCGAGGCCACCGACGGCGTCGACGGACGCGTCTCACTCGAGGTCGATCCCCGGCTGGCGGACGACACGGAGGGGACGGTGGCCCAGGCCGTCGAGCTCTCCGCGGTCGTCGACCGGCCCAACCTCATGATCAAGATCCCGGCGACGTCCGCCGGGCTCCCCGCCATCACGGAGGTGATCGGCCGGGGGATCGATGTCAACGTGACCCTCATCTTCTCGGCCGACCAGTACCGCGCGGTCGCGGAGGCGTACCTGGCGGGACTGGAGCGGGCTGCGGAGGCCGGTCACGACCTCTCCCGCATCCATTCCGTGGCCTCGGTGTTCGTCAGCCGACTCGACACCGAGATCGACTCCCGTCTGCCGGCGGACTCCGACCTGCGTGGCAGGGCGGGGCTGGCCAACGCGCGGCTGTGTCAGGACGTCTACGACGAGGTCTACGACACCTCCGGTCGTTTCGGTGACCTCGCCGCCCGGGGTGCCCGTCCCCAGCGGCTGCTCTGGGCGTCCACCGGCGTCAAGGACCCCGCCTACCCCGACACCATGTACGTGAGCGGCCTGGTCACCCACGGCACCGTCAACACCATGCCGTTCGCGACCATGGAGGCGTTCGCGGACCACGGCGTCCTCGAGGGGGACACCGTCCGGGGCACCGGTGGGGACTCGCGTGAGACCCTCGAGGCGCTGCGTGCGGAGGGGATCGACCTCGACGAGGTCTTCACGCTGCTCGAGCAGCAGGGCGTGAGCAAGTTCGTCAGCGCGTGGGACGACCTCATCGCCACGGTGACCTCGCGTATCGACGAGATCCCCTCGGGGTCGTGACCGACCCGGACAGTCGGCCCTCCCCGGCCGTCGGCGACCCCGTCGGCGGACCGGAGGGGTCGGCCAACCCGCTCCGCGATCCGCGGGACCGGCGGCTGCCACGGATCGCCGGCCCGTCCGGGCTCGTCATCTTCGGCGTCACCGGCGACCTGTCCAAGAAGAAGCTCATCCCCGCCGTCTACGACCTCGCGAACCGGGGTCTGCTCCCCCCGGGCTTCTCCCTCGTCGGCTTCGGTCGACGCCGGTGGACCCACTCCGAGTTCGCCGAGTTCGCCCGTGAACACGCCCGGGAACGGTGCCGTACCCCGTTCCGGGAGGACGTCTGGGAACAACTGGCGGCGGGACTGCGGTTCGTCACCGGGACCTTCGACGACGACGAGGGGTTCGATCACCTGGCGGAGCAGCTGACGGCTCTGGAGGTCGACCGGGGCACGGCCGGGAACTACGCGTTCTACCTGTCCGTCCCCCCGGACGACTTCCCCACGGTCTGTCGGCACCTCGACCGGACCGGATGCACCAGGGCGGTCGACGGATCGTGGCGCCGCGTGGTGATCGAGAAGCCCTTCGGTCACGATCTGGCGAGTGCCCGCGAGCTCAACGCCGTGGTGGGTGCCGTCTTCCCCGAGGACTCGGTGTTCCGCATCGACCACTACCTGGGCAAGGAGACGGTCCAGAACATCCTCGCCCTGCGCTTCGCCAACCAGCTCTTCGAGCCGGTGTGGAACGCCAATCACGTCGACCACGTGCAGATCACCATGGCCGAGGACATCGGTCTGGGCGGCCGCGCCGGCTACTACGACGGGATCGGGGCGGCGCGCGACGTCATCCAGAACCACCTCATCCAGCTCATGGCACTGGTGGCCATGGAGGAGCCGACGGACTTCTCTGCCGCCGCGCTGCGGGCGGAGAAGACCAAGGTCCTCGAGTCCACCTCGCTGGCGTTGCCGGTCTCCGAGACCGCGGCCCGGGGTCAGTACTCCGGTGGGTGGCAGGGGTCCGAGCAGGTGGTGGGGCTCAAGGACGAGGACGGATATGATCCGTCCTCCACCACCGAGACCTATGCCGCGATCACCCTCGAGGTCCACAACCGACGCTGGGCCGGGGTCCCGTTCTACCTGCGCACCGGCAAGCGGCTGGGCCGACGCGTCACCGAGATCGCGGTGGTCTTCCGACGCGCGCCGCACCTGCCCTTCGACGCGACGATGACCCAGGAACTGGGTCAGAACGCCCTGGTGATCCGGGTGCAGCCGGACGAGGGCGTGACGCTGCGGTTCGGGTCCAAGGTGCCCGGGACCGCGATGGAGGTCCGCGACGTCAACATGGACTTCGCCTACGGCGAGGCGTTCACCGAGTCCTCCCCCGAGGCGTACGAGCGGCTGATCCTGGACGTGCTGCTCGGCGAGCCGTCACTCTTCCCCGTCTCGCGCGAGGTGGAGTTGAGCTGGATGCTCCTCGATCCCGTCCTCGACGAATGGTCGGCCGGCGGCACCCCGGAGCAGTACCAGGCCGGGACGTGGGGCCCTCGTGGCGCCGACGAGATCCTGGCCCGCAGTGGCCGCGCATGGAGGCGACCGTGATCATCGACCTGCCCGACACCTCGACCCGCGAGATCTCGAAGAAGCTCGTGCAGATCCGCGAGGACGCGGGGCTGAGCACCATCGGCCGGGTGCTCACGCTGATCGTCCTCACCGACCACGTCCGCGGCAGCGAATCCGCGATCGAGGCGGCCAACGAGGCCAGCCGCGAGCATCCGTGTCGCGTGATCGTGGTGATCCGCGGCAACCGTGCCAGGGCCGACCGGCTCGACGGTCAGATCCGGGTCGGTGGCGATGCGGGGGCGGCCGAGGTCGTGGTCCTGCGGACGTCGGGGGCGATGGCGTCCCAGTCCGCCTCGTTGGTCACCCCGCTGCTCCTGCCGGACACCCCTCTCGCGGTGTGGTGGCCCAGGCATTCGCCGACACTGCTGTCCGAGGACAAGGTGGGCCGACTCGCGCGTCGCCGGATCGTGGACTCCGACGCCGAGGGCCACCCCACGGACGCACTGGCCAAGCGGGCGGCCGGATACTCCCCGGGTGACACCGATCTCGCCTGGGCCCGGGTCACGCACTGGCGTTCCCTGCTGGCGGCCACGCTGGACCGGCCGCCGTTCGAGACGATCACCGGCGCCACGGTGTGTGGCCCCGAACGGGCCGCGTCCGTGGACCTCGCCGGTGGGTGGCTCGCCTCCCGCCTCGGGATCGACGTCCACCGCGCGGTGGGGCCGCGGATGGTCGTCCTGGAGCGTGCCTCCGGATCGATCGTCATCGAACAGGTGAGCCCCACCTCCGCGGAGCTGCGGATCACCGGCCACTCCCCCACGCGGGTGACGCTGGTGAAACGGAGCGTGGCGGACTGCCTCGCGGAGGAGCTGCGACGCATGGACACGGACGGCGTGTACGCCGACGCACTCGCGAACCACGATCGCGTGATCTACACCTCGGCCTCCGTCCGCTGAGCGGGGCCGCCCACCGACCGGACCACCGAGACCCGACACCACAGGAGGACCGATGTCCCACATCCGTCATCTCGTCCACGCCGACTCCGACGCGCTCGCCACCGCGGCCGCCCGGGCGGCGGTGGAGCATCTGACCGAGCGGATCGCCACCGCCGGACGGGCGAGTCTGTCGCTGACGGGGGGCTCGGTGGGGGTCAAGACCGCCGCCGCACTCGCGGACTCGACCGTGGAATGGGAGAAGGTCACGATCTTCTTCGGCGACGAACGCTTCGTTCCCGCCGATCACCCGGAACGCAACGACGGCCAGCTGGACGAGGCACTGCTCGACTCCCTGGGGGACCGTCCGACAGTGCATCGCTGGCCCGCGAGAACCGGGCAGCACAGCGATGTCGACTCCGCCGCCGAGCGCTTCCTCGAGTCGTTGACGATCCCCGCCGGGGACGATCCGATCTTCGACGTGACCATCCTCGGGATGGGCCCGGAGGGCCACATCGACTCGATCTTCCCGCACACCCCCGCGGTCGCCGAGACGGATCGGCTGGTCGTGGGGGTCCGCGACTGCCCCAAGCCGCCACCGGAGCGGCTGACGTTCACCCTCCCGGCGGTTCGTCGCTCGCGGCACATCCTGGTGGTGGCCGCGGGTGAGGGCAAGGCGGAGGCGGTCGCGGAGGGAATCGGCGGGGCCTCGCCGTCGGAGTGGCCGGTGGCCGGTGCCGTGGGCACCGAGTCCACGACCTACCACCTCGACGTGGGCGCGGCATCCGCTCTGGGCTGACCAGGTACCGACGACGACGGGGTGCGCTCCTCCTCGCGGAGGAGCACACCCCGTGTGGACCCGCCGCGCGGCGCGACGGTCAGGCGATCAGCCGAAGCGCACCAGGAGTCCGACGGCGACGATGGCGATGAGCCACAGGATGGCGACCACCACGGTCACCCGGTCGAGGTTGCGCTCCACGACGCTGGACCCGGAGAGGCTGGACTGGACACCACCGCCGAACAGTGAGGACAGTCCGCCCCCCTTACCGCGGTGCAGCAGGATGAACAGCATCAACAGCAGGCTGGTGGCGACGAGGAAGATGTCCAGGGCGAGCTTCATGTACGGATCGGGCCTTACGTCGGGTCGGGGTGGTCGGAGGACGACTGGTCCAGACTACCCGGTGAGGTCGTCGAGGCGAATCCCGGCGCGCCCGCCCGTGTCGGGGCGGCCACGCCGGGCCAGTCGACTCAGGGCAGCGGACCGCCGGCGGCGATGGCCGAGAGCTGGGCGAACTCGTCGGGCTTGAGCGAGGAGCCGCCCACGAGACCGCCGTCGACGTCGGGCTGCTCGAGCAGCTCACCGACGGTGGAGGAGTTGACGCTCCCGCCGTACAGGACCCGCATCCGGTCTGCGATCTCGGGGCCGGCCAGCTCGGTGAGGGCCCCGCGGATGGCCGCGCAGACCTCCTGCGCATCCGCTGCGGAGGCGGTCTTCCCCGTGCCGATGGCCCACACGGGCTCATAGGCGATCACGGTGGAGGCCAGCTGTTCCTTGTCCAGGCCCGCGAGTGACCCCTTGAGCTGCTCGACGACGACGCCCACGTGGTCACCGGCCTCCCGGGTCTCGAGCTTCTCCCCCACGCAGACGATCGGGCTGAGGCCGTGCTTGTGGCACGCTGCGGCCTTGGCGGCGACCAACTCGTCGGTCTCCGAGTGGTACTCGCGGCGCTCGGAGTGCCCGACCACGACATAGGTACACCCCAGTTTGGCGAGCATCCCCGCCGAGATCTCACCGGTGTACGCACCCGACTCGTGGACCGACACGTCCTGTGCGCCGTAGGCGAAGCCGAGCTTGTCCCCCTCGATCACGATCTGGACACCGCGGATGTCGGTGTACGGAGGGATGAACGCCACCTCCACTTTCTCGAGATACTTCTCGGGCAGTGCGAAGGCCACCTTCTGCACGAGTGCGATCGCCTCGAGGTGGTTGAGGTTCATCTTCCAGTTGCCGGCGATGAGGGGGGTGCGTGCCATGTCGTCTCCTGTGGGTTGGCGCGTGCGGATCAGTTGGTGCGTTCGAGGGCGGTGACCCCCGGGAGTTCCTTGCCCTCGAGGTACTCGAGAGAGGCTCCGCCGCCGGTCGAGATGTGCGAGAAGTTCTCCTCGCCGAGCCCGAGTGTCCGGACGGCCGCCGCGGAGTCGCCGCCGCCCACCACGGAGAACGCGCCGTTGCGGGTGGCCGTGATGATCGCCTCGGCGACGCCACGGGTACCGGCCGAGAACGCCTCGAACTCGAACACGCCCATCGGGCCGTTCCAGAAGACCGTCTTGGCGGCGGACAGCTTCTCGGTGAACAGCGCCACCGACTCTGGGCCGATGTCGAGTCCCATCCTGCCGTCCGGAATCGCGTCGGCCGGCACCGTGGTGTGCGCCGCGTCGGCGGCGAACCCGTCGGCCGCCACCACGTCCACGGGCAGGGTGATCACGTCGCCGAACTTGTCGAGCAGGTCCTTGCAGGTGGCGATCATCTCCTCCTGCAGGAGCGAGGACCCGACGCCGTGGCCCTGTGCGGCGAGGAAGGTGAAGCACATACCGCCGCCGATGACCAGGGTGTCGACCTTGGGGGCGAGGGCCTCGATCACGGCGAGCTTGTCCGAGACCTTGGAGCCGCCGAGCACCACGGCGTAGGGGCGCTCGGCGTCACCGGTCAGGCCGGCGAGGACCTCGACCTCACTCTGGACCAGGTCACCGGCGTAGGCGGGGAGCACCTCGGCGATGTCGCAGACCGAGGCCTGGGCGCGGTGGACCACACCGAACCCGTTGGATACGAATGCGCCGTCCTCCCCCACGAGGCTCGCCAACTCGGCGGCCAGAGCGGCACGCTCGGCGGGATCCTTGCTGGTCTCACGGGGGTCGAAGCGGATGTTCTCGACCAACAGCACGTCGCCGTCGGTCAGTCCGTTGGCGCGCTCACGGGCATCCGGCCCCACCACGTCGCCCGCCAGTTGCACGTACCGGCCCAGCTCGTCCCCCAGCTTCTCCGCCACGGGGGCCAACGAGAACGCGGGATCGGCGGCGCCCTTCGGCCGGCCCAGGTGCGCCGTGATCACCAGTGCGGCGCCGGCGTCGAGGAGGGCGTTGAGGGTGGGCAGCGAGGCCGTGATCCGACCGGAGTCGGTGATGGTCGATCCGTCGAGCGGGACGTTGAGGTCGCAGCGGACGAGGATCTTACGACCTTCGACGCCGGCGTCGAGCAGGTCCTGGAGTGTGCTCACTGCCATGGGGTGGGGCTCCTGTCGGGAGGACGGTGATGGTGTGGTCCGGGTGGTGTGGTCCGGGTGGTGTAACTCGGAAGCGGCGGTACGGGTGATGTACCTCGGGCCCGGCCGGGACGCTCTGGGCGTTCCCGGACCGGGCCCGGTGTGATGCGGGGTCGTCAGGCCCTGGGGGCTCTTACAGCGACTTGCCGACCAGGCCGATGATGTCGGCGAGGCGGTTGGAGTAGCCCCACTCGTTGTCGTACCAGGAGGCGATCTTGATCTGGCCGTCGATGGCCTTGGTCAGCGGCGCGTCGAAGATCGAGGAGTGCGGGTCGCCGACGATGTCGGAGGAGACGATGGGATCCTCGGTGTACTTGAGGATGCCCTTCATGGGGCCCTCGGCGGCGGCCCTGATCGCGGCGTTGACCTCGTCGACGGAGGCCTTCTTCTCGAGCTCGACCGTGAGGTCGGTGAGCGAGCCGGTGGGCAGCGGGACGCGCACGGCGTAGCCGTCGAACTTGCCCTTGAGCTCGGGCAGGACCAGGGCGACCGCCTTGGCCGCACCGGTGGAGGTGGGCACCATGTTGATGCCGGCGGCGCGGGCGCGGCGCATGTCGCTGTGGGGCGCGTCCTGGAGGTTCTGATCCTGGGTGTAGGCGTGGATCGTGGTCATGAGGCCCTTGATGATCCCGAACTCGTCGGAGAGGACCTTGGCGACCGGCGCGAGGCAGTTGGTGGTGCAGGAGGCGTTGGAGATGATCGTCTGCGAGCCGTCGTACTCGTGGTCGTTGACCCCCATGACGATGGTGATGTCCTCGTTTTTGGCCGGCGCCGAGATGATGACCTTCTTGGCGCCACCCTCGAGGTGGCCCTTGGCCTTCTCCGCATCGGTGAAGATGCCGGTGGACTCGACGACGACGTCGACGCCGTAGTCACCCCACGGCACGGACGCGGGGCCCTCCTTGACCGCGAGGGCGCCGATCTTGGTGCCACCGACGGTGAGCGACGAGTCGTCGAACGTGACCTCCTTGCCCAGGCGGCCGAGGATCGAGTCGTACTTGAGCAGGTGAGCGAGCATGTCGTTCGTGGTGAGGTCGTTGACGGCCACGATCTCGATATCCGTCTTGCCCTCGGCCTTCAGTGCCTCCACCGCGCGGTAGAAGTTGCGGCCGATACGTCCGAATCCGTTGATGCCTACGCGCACGGTCACGTGATGTCTCCTTATAGGTGGTGCGAGAAAGAACCCCTGAGGGCGGGGTGGTGCCCGGGGACGTGACCCAGACTACCCGCCCCATGTGGGGGCTGTGCAGGGTCCACAGGCCACGGATCAGTCTTCGTCGAGCATGTCCTCGGTCACGACGGACTCGGTGTCCGGGATACCCAGATCGGCTGCTTTGCGGTCGGCCATGGACAGCAGTCGGCGGATCCGGCCGGCCACCGCGTCCTTGGTCATGGGTGGGTCGGCGAGCTGGCCCAGTTCCTCGAGCGAGGACTGACGGTGTTGGACGCGCAGCTCACCCGCGGCCAACAGGTGGTCCGGGACGTCCTCGGCCAGGATCTCGAGAGCGCGCTGGACGCGGGCGGCCGCCGCGACCGCGGCACGGGCCGATCTGCGGAGATTCGCGTCGTCGAAGTTGGCGAGCCGGTTGGCGGTCGCCCGGACCTCCCCGCGGGACCGTCGCTCCTCCCAGATGTCCCTGGTGGCGGAGGCGCCCATCCGGGCGAGGAGGATCCCGATGGCCTCCCCGTCCCGGATCACCACCCGGTCGCCGCCCCGGACCTCGCGGGCCTTCGCGGTGACCCCGAGCCGACG
>NZ_JAALEE010000559.1:0-17573 GCF_014145265.1 Dietzia sp. CW19
CGGTCGCCGAGTGAGGGCTGAGCCGGGTCGCCACGTCGCGGGCTGTCTCACCGGCATCCGACCCGGGCAGGAGCATCACCGCGCGGTCGCCGTAGGTGGTCACCAGCCCGCCGTCGGCCCGGGCGAGCGACCGGCACTCCGTCTGTAGAGCCCGGGACATCCGCGTCTCGGCGGGGGTGATCACCAGCGCGATCAGGTCGGCGTGGACGTCGACGCCCAGCAGGGTGGCCCTGCGGCCGATCGCTTCCGGGTCGTGATCGCCGGGGGAGAGCAGCTCGGCCAGGAGCTCGCCGCGGACGCGGTTGTCGGCCTCGTCGCGCGCGCGGTGGCCCAGCAGGATCAGCGCGATCACCGAGCTCACCCGCTCCAGCACCCGCCCGATGGACGGGACGGAGCCGCGGCTGGCGTAGGTGACGTACCCGAGGTGGTCGGAGCCGGTGATGACGGGGTTGACCACGACGAGGTGGCCGCCGGACTGCCGGGTTACCATCCGCTCGGTGTCCGCGGCGACCTCGTCCAGGATCCGCCGGAGCAGGTCGACCGGCGGGCCCTCGGTGGACTGCGCGGCCCCGATCTCCCGGTGGGCCAGGTCAAAGACGGCGGCGGTGCCACCCTCGATGTCGATCAGCAGGTCCACGATCTCCGGGACCGTGGCGCCGGCCACCACCAGCCGGGTGAGGCGTTCGTGCAGCTCCACGGTGGCGGCCAGGCGCGTGGAGGTCGCTCGCTCGGCGTCGAGGGCGTCGCGGGTCTCGTCCAGTTCCCGCCTGCGCCGGGAGGAGCGTTCGGCCGCGGTCAGGGCCGCGGAGACCTGGTCGGCCAACAGCGCGAGCAGGGTGATCTCGTCCTGGGTGAAGTCGCGCTCGCGGCGTTCGGAGGTGAACAGCATCCCGGTGAGCCGGCCGTGGGTGCGTACGGGCACACCGAGGATCGCCTTGACTCCCTCGTCCAGGATGATCGGGTCGATGACGTGCGTGTACTGCTCGTCGGCCAGGTAGTTGCGGGTCCAGCGGGGCGCCATCGACTCGGCGACCTGCCCGCCCAGCCCGAGCCCCATGCCCAGCCGGATGGTGTCGAACTTGGGGCTGGTGGCGCCTTCGGCCATGCGCATGTAGGTGTCGCCGCGCTCGGGGTCCAGCAGCATCACGTAGGCCAGGTCGGTGCCCACGAGCTGGCGGGCCTTGCGGATGGCGATGTGCAGGACGGCGTCCTCGTCCTGCGCGGCCGCCAACTCGGCGGCCGCGTCGAGGACGTCCCGCAGCCCCAGCGCCAGGTCGACGGCCACGGTCAGCGGCCGAGGAACTGGGCCTTGCCGGGGCCGGAGTCGATGAACGACTGCATGCCGATCTCCCGGTCCTCGGTGGCGAACAGGGCCGCGAACAGGGCGCGCTCGATGCTCAGGCCGGTGTCCAGATCGACTTCGATGCCGCGGTCGACGGCCTCCTTGACCGCGCGGAGCGCCATGCGGGGCCCGCCCACGAACTGTCGGGCCCACTCGGTCGCGCGGGCGGTGGCCTGACCGTCCGGGACCACCTCTTCCACGGCGCGTAGCTCGAGCGCCTCGGCGGCGGTGAGAGTGCGGCCGGTCAGGCACAGGTCCTTGGCCACCGCGGGGCCGACCAGTCGGGCCAGGCGCTGGGTGCCGCCGGCGCCGGGGATAATGCCCAGCAGGATCTCGGGCTGGCCGAGCTTGGCCTTCTCGGCGGCGATCCGCCGGTCGCAGCACAGCGCCAGCTCCATCCCTCCGCCGAGGGCGGCACCGGTGATCGCGGCGACGGTGGGCTGGGGGATCGCCGCGACCGCGGTGAACGCCGACTGCAACTCGCGGGCCTCGGTGAGCATCTGCCCGTACGGCATCTGCCGCATCTCCTTGATGTCCGCGCCGGCGGCGAAGACGCGCTCGCTGCCGGTGAAGACCACCGCGTCCACGTCGCTGCGCCCCGAGACCTCCTGTGCCACGGCCCGCAGTTCCTCCTGCATTCCGCGGGACAGCGCGTTGACCGGAGGCCGGTTGAGGGTGACCACCGCGAGGCCATCGGTCACGTCGAGGGATAGGAATTCATACATGGGCAGACTCCGAACGTAGGGGGAATCTCCATTGTATGTGAACCAGGCCACTCATACCGTCATGGGGCGAGCTCGCCCGAGTGAGGGGGCTCACAGAGACTGAGGAGTTGAACCCATGCCATCGACCGCCCAGGCACGCCCCTGGCGTCCGCCGCTGGGGCCCGAGGGCTTCCGGTGGGAGATCCCGGACCGATTCAACATCGGCGCCGCGTGCACGGACTCCCATCCACCGGAGTCCCCCGCGATCGTGGTGGACCGCGGCGACGATCCGCCGGAGGTCACCACCTTCGGCGAGCTCGGTGCCCGCGCCCGTCGGCTCATCACCTTCCTGCGTGATCGCGGGGTAGGCGAGGGCGACCGGATCGCCGTGATGTGCGCGCAGTCCGCCGAGACCGCCGTGGCCCACGTGGCCGCCTACCTCATGGGCGCGATCGCGGTCCCGCTCTCGGTGAAGTTCGGACCCGAGGCCGCGCTGTTCAGGATGGGGGACTCGGGAGCGGTGGCGGCCGTGTTCGACGCCGACTGCTACTCCCGTCTTGCGGGGGAACTGGCCGAGCTGCCCGAGCTGCGCACCGTGTTGGTCACCGGCGATGCGGTGCCTGAGGCGACGTCGCCCGCCGCCGGGGTGATGCTGGCGGCGGGAACGGCCCCCGAGGCCACGCCTGAGTCCGGAGCGACGACGACGGGAGCGACGACGACGACGGGAGCGGGTGCGCTCACCGTGCTGCCGCTGTCGGTGACGGACTCGGCCGACCTCGCCGTCGTCGTGCCCGACACCGGACCCGACGACCCCGCCCTCCTCATTTACACCTCCGGAACCACCGGCCAGCCCAAGGGCGCCCTGCACGGGCACCGCGTGGTGCTGGGGCACATGCCCGGAGTGGTCCGCGCGCTCGACGGGTTCCCCCAGAACGCCGCGCCCGGTGGGTCGACCGACGTCTTCTGGACCCCGGCCGACTGGGCGTGGGCCGGCGGGTTGCTCGACGTGCTGCTGCCGAGCCTCTACAGCGGTGTGCCCGTGGTGGCCTCCGCCCGGAGGCCCAGCCCGGAGACCGTGGAGCACATCCTGCGCAGGCACGGCGTGACCTGCTCGTTCCTGCCGCCGACCATCCTCAAGATGATGCGTGCCTCCGACGTGGACTACTCCCGCACCGGGCTACGGGCCGCGTTCTCCGGGGGAGAGGCGCTGGGCGAGGCCGTGGCCGAATGGGCGCGAGAGGCGCTGGGCGTGCAGGTCAACGAGATCTACGGCCAGACCGAGCTCAACCTCATCGTGGGCACGTGCCACGCCGAGTTCGACACCCCGCCCGGCTCGATGGGCCGCCCCACGCCCGGTTTCGATCTGGTTCTGCTGGACGGCCTCGGTGAGCTGGTCGCCACGGGCGAGGTCGGCGAGGTCTGCGTGCGCCTGCCCAGCCCCAACGCGTTTCTGCGCTACTGGAACTCGCCCGACAAGACGGCGGAGAAAACCGCGGGGGGAGTCCTGCACACCGGGGACCTGGCGCGGGTCGACGACGAGGGGAACTTCTGGTTCTCCGGCCGCAACGACGACCTGATCTCGTCGGCCGGCTACCGCGTGGGCCCCGGCGAGATCGAGGACCAGATCCTGCGCCACCCGTCCGTCGAGATGGTGGCCGTGATCGGCGTGCCGGACGAGCTGCGCGGCGAGGCGATCGTCGCGTACGTCGTCCCCGCCGAGGGAGTCAGCGGCACCGACGAGCTCGCCCGCGAGATCCAGGCCCTGGTCAAGGAGCGCCTGGCCTTCTACCAATACCCCCGCGAGGTCCTCTTCCTGGACCAGCTGCCCACCACCAACACCGGCAAGATCCGCCGCGCCAGACTGCGCGCCGATCACGACCGACCGACAGCTGACCCGGCCAGACCAACAGCCGACCCCGCTCGCTCAACAGCCGACCCCGCTCGCCCAACAGCTGACCACGCCCGACCGACCCCTGAGGACCCCTCATGAACAATCCCGTCGTCATAGGCGTCGTGCTCGCCTATTTCGTGCTCATGTTTGCCATCGGCGCGTGGGCCAACACCAAGATGAAGTCGGGCAAGGAGTTCCTCGTCGCGGGGCAGTCCCTGGGCTTCTTCGTGATGGCCATCGCCAGCTTCTCCTCAATCCAGTCCGGCTGGGGAATGGTCGGCGGCACCGGGCAGACGTACGCCTGGGGCCTGCAGGCGCTCATCGCCGTCGGCCTGTTCGCGCCGTTCGGCTTCGCCGCCGCCTGGTTCCTCCTGGGCAGCCGCCTCAACTGGATCGGCAAGAAGCACCGCGTCTACTCGGTGCCCGACCTCATCCGGGTCCGCTTCCAGGACCGCACCTCGCACGCCACCATGTCCGTGGCGGTGTTCATCGCTTCGATTGCGTACATGACCGCGCAGGTCACCTCGATCGGCGTGATCATCTCCTTGCTGCTGGGCACCTCGATCCCGACAAGCGTCTGGATCGGCTCTATGGTGGTGGCCGCGTACACGATGGCCGGCGGCATGCTCGCCGCCGTGTGGACCGACCTGGTGCAGGGCGTGCTCATGGTGGTCATGTCCGTGGGGCTGTTCTTCTTTGCCGTCCAGGTGGCCGGTGGCTGGATCCCCATGCTCGACACCATCTCGGCCGGGAGCGCCGAGATGCTCTCGATCGACGGCGTCCAGGCCCCCACCTACATCTTCGCCTTTGGCCTCCTGATCTTCGTGGGCGCCGTGGGCCAGCCGCAGCTGCTCACCAAGTTCCTCATGCTCCGCGACATGACGCAGCTCAAGTGGGGTGCCGCCGTCGCGGGCATCGCCTACGCCATCACCACCCTGTTCTCGGTGGGCATCGGCCTGGCCACCCGCTCCATGACGATCACCGGCGACGCCCCCGAGATCGAGAGCATCGACGACACCGCCATCTGGTTCCTCGACTCCGTGACCAATCCGATCGTCGGCGGCATCGCGCTGACCGGCCTGCTGGCCGCGATCATGTCCTCGGCCTCGAGCTTCATCACCATCGGCGCCTCATCGATGATGCGCGACCTCCCCGGAGCGTTCGGCATCAAGGTGGTCCGCGAACTGCTGTGGAGCCGACTCGCGAGCCTGACCCTGGTGGTCCTGTCGGTGCTGCTCACCCTGTTCCTCTCGCAGGTGGTGTTCCTGCTCGGCGCGCTGGGCTGGGCCGCCTTCGCCGCGGCGATCGTCGGCCCGGTGGTCATGTCCATCTACTGGCATCGCGCAACGGCCACCGCCGCGACCGTCACCGTGGCATTCGCGATCCTCGGCAACATGATCATCACCTCGCTGGCCGCGCGGGACATCATCTCCGTCCCGGCGTTCATGCAGGTCGGCGGCATCTCACTGATCGTGTCGATCCTGCTGTTCTACGTGGTCTCGCTACTGACCACCAACCGTCACCCCGACGCCACGCTGGAATTCCTGTACGGCGGCCCGAGCGCCGCCACCGACCCCACGCTCACCGGCGCGGCCGCCACGTCCAGCTCGACCGCCGCGTCCACCGAAAGGACCGATCATGTCTGATCCCGCCGCACACGACCGGGGACTCGACCCCGCACGAGATCGGGCATCCGGCCGGGCACTCGACCCCGCAGCCGCCCCCGAACCCGACCACAAGCGCGCCGGGATGCTGATCCACGCCTTTGTGGCAGTAGCCGCGTTCGCGTTGATCGGGATGCTCACCGACACCTGGCAGATGGTGTTCCTGGCCGTACCGCTCTTCGCCGTGATCATGATGCTCCTGGGTTCCCTGCACTCCGACGGCTCCTGGGAGAGGGTGTCGACCATCGCGATCGTCGGCTACTGCGCGGGGCTGGGCGTACTGGTGCTGTGGTCGATCCTCACCGCGAGCGGCGACGCGAGGCTGTGGCGTCTTCCGCGTCCGAACCGAACCCCGTGTGCGTCAGGCCCGCCGGACCCGCGCGGAGACCGACGGCTGACCTCGCCGTATCCGCAATCGGGTGACCTGTCGACCGGATGCGGGCGTCCGAGGGCCGTCTTAGCATTGTGGTGTTCGATCTGACGGCATCTAGGAGTCCGAGTTGATCGACACTGATCCCCTCACACGTCTCCGTGGTGCCACCGTCGCCGAGCCCGACCAAGGTGCGGCGACGGTACCGAAGCTCGACCCACAGGGACGCAGTCCCGGCCACGACAGTGTGTCGGTGGACGTCCCCGACGAGAGGGAAACACCATGAGCAAGTTCACTCTGATCGCAGCCGCTGCAGTTGGGTACGTCCTGGGAAGCCGCGCGGGCCGCGGCCACTACGAGATCGTCAAGGAGCAGGCAACCAAGCTGTGGCAGACGCCGCAGGTCCAGGAAGCCGCGAGCCAGGCCACCGAGTTTGCCAAGGACGCCGCCGAGCAGGTGAAGGACCAGGTCAGCGACCCTTCCGGGCAGAGCGGTGACGGCCCGAGCAGCGACGGGCAGAGCAGCGGGGGACGACACTCCACCGATCAGGCTGACCCCCTCACCTCGCAGTACCCGCCTTCGGGCAGCGGTGACGGTACGACTCCGTGAGCCATCCGGTCGATCCCTCCCCGAGCCGGGTCGGATCCGACGACTAACTCAACAGTCGCGACGGCCCGCCTGAGCGGTGGGCAGGTGCTCGGCGAGGCCCGCCGCCAGTTTGAGCGCTACGAGGACCGACGACGGGGGACACGGCGGGAGGAGCGGCATGAACGTCGAGGGAGCCTGGGAGCGCAACGAGACCGAGGCGCAGCGGATCGACCGCAACTGGATCGAGCTGCTCCAAGAGTTGCGCATGATCCAGACCGGCGGCCAGGTGCTCACGGGCTTTCTGCTGGTGGTGCCGTTCCAGGAGCGCTTCGCTGACATCGGCGGTGTCGGCCGCGCTCTCTACCTGGTGGTGCTGTCACTCGCCCTTGCCTCGACAGTGGTTCTGCTGGCTCCGGTGATGATCCACCGCGCGGTGTTCCGCTCCCACCGGAAGGACCGGGTGCTGCGCCTGTCCGCGATGCTCGCCCGTGTCGGAATGGCGCTCCTGTCGATCGCGATGGTCGGTCTGGTCGCGCTCATCTTCACGTTGGTCCTCGGTGTGGTGCCGGGGATCGGAGCGGCGGTCGTCACCGCGTTCTTCGTGGTGGTGATGCTCATCGTGGTGCCCGCCCGCGTTCTGCGGTATGCCGCGACGAATCCGTATGTCCCCGACTAACGACACGGCACTGCCGGGTGGGTGCGATGGCGACGCACCCGTACTTGTTCGGCGCGGTGGCGCGGCATCGTGTGTCCGGAATGACACGGCGCCTCACCCCTCGGATGGGACAATGGGGTCCGATCTGGCCCGCTACCGCGCCGGGGGAGGTGCTCGTGCCGATGGCGTCGATGGAGATGTACTCCCGTTCCGTTGACCTGCAACAGAACGCTGCCGCCGAACAGGCCCGCACGCGACTCGACGCAGGTCTTCGAGAGTGGTCCGGCCAGCGCACAGCGCTCGCCGCTGATGGGCTCGGACGCAACCCTCTGCGCCGGGTGCCGCGGAGTTGGCCCGAGGTGGCGGCCACGCGGGTGGAGGTCGCGGCGCGGGAGGCCTGCGTGATCGACGAGCAGGGTGCGCACACGGAGGCGTCCCGGCTGCTGTGGTCGGCCACGGCCAAACTCGTCGGTGCCGCGGTGTCCCTGGCGATCCCGCTCTCGATCCTCATCGCGCTGGTGGTGGGGTCATGACGACCCCTTGGGTTCGCGTGGGCGGGCGGTGGACGCCGTGCTGAGGCTCATCGTCCCGGTCCTCGTAGGACTGCTGTTCCTGGCGATGATCGCGGGGTGGCTCTGGTACACCACGTGGCTGGTGCGGTCCGCGATCGACGAGCTCGCGCACCGCCGCCGGCTCAAGGCCGGGGTGGATCCCCTGCAGGTGACGGCCAAGAAGGCACTCGCGTCCGTGGAGGCGGCGCACGACTCGGCCCAGAGGGCCCTGTCGCTGGCGGTCGAGTCCTGGTACGAACTCCGGGACAACCGGGCGGTGGGGACCCCGCTGGTGGAGAAGTTCCCGCGGATCGAGGCCAGGGCCGCGCGGGACCCGGAATTCCTGGACGTCCTCGAGGACGCCGACGCCCTGCTCAACGAGGCCAGTCCCGGGTCGGACTCGATCGACGAGCTCCTCGAACGGACAGCCCGGATGGATGCCCTGAACCTGCGGCTCCGGCACCTGGTCCACCAATACGACGCCGCCGGGAGGCGCGGGTTTGGGCGCTTCTTCTCGTAGCAGGGCCGTCCCCAACTTGGGACACCGCCGGGTTAGACGGAAAGCTCCCGCGTAGTGGTCGTGCTCAGCGCGGAAAATCTGCGGGTTTCGCACGGTAGCCACGACCTAGATCACGGTGAGTGCGACCAGTACGAGAGGGTGCGCGTGGCGAGTGCGATCAGCCTTCCAAGTGGGCCACCCGCGGGCTAGTAGGACTGTTCAGTGCATCGCGCAGTGCATCGCGCAGTGCCTGCGAGGGGCTTATAGATCCCCGGGCAGCTTGTCCCGCCGGATGTCCCGCCACGATGACTGCCGGAGCACGCCATCCTCGGTGAACCCCTGGTGGCGGACCTCCACCACGAGCTTGGGCAACACCCAGATCGCGTCGCGGCGGGCGTCGCTGGGCAGGTCCTCGAGAAACGGACTCGAGCGGCGGCGCAGCGGTTCGAGCTCCTCGAGCAGAGCTTTGCCCTGCCGATCGGTGAAGCCCGTGCCAACGCGGCCGATGTAGGTGAGCCCGGTCTGCGCGGGCAGCCCGAGCAGCAGCGAGCCCAGTGAGCCGGAGCGCCCGCCCTTTCCCGGTCGCCAGCCGCCGACTACGGCCTCGGTGGTGGTGAGCAGCTTCTCCTTGAGCCACGTCTTGGCCCGCCGGCCCGACTGGTAGTGCGAGTCCCGGCGCTTGGCCACGATGCCCTCCCAGCCGAACTCCTCGGCCTCGGCCAGTGCGCGGTCGCCGGGGCCGTCGAGAACCCCCGGCACGTGCACCCGCTCGACCTCCTCAAGTGCCGGCGTCAACAGGTCCAGCACCTCGCGACGCCGATCCCACCGCTCCCGGCGCAGGTCCACACCGTCGAGCCCGAGCACGTCAAAGACGAACAGGTGCACCGGGCCGATCGACGAGTCGTCTCCTTCCGCGGCGGCCTGCTTGGCCAAAGCGGAGAACTCGGGCACGCCGTCCGGGCCCGGCACCACCAGTTCGGCGTCGAGCACCGCCGGCTTCCCGATCGCCTGCGCCAGCCCGGGGAAGCCGTCGGCCAGCCAGTCCATCGGGTTGCCGTTGCGGCTCATTAACCGGCTCTGCCGGCCATCGGTCGCCACGGTCACGCGGTAGCCGTCCCACTTGCCCTCAAAGGCCCACTTGTCCCCGGGCAGGGATGTCACCGACCCCGAGGTGGGGATCATCGGCAGTGGGGGAGCATCGGGGAGGTCGGCCATGTCCGAGTCGCGGATCGCCTTATCGTCTGAGCCGCGGGCAGGAGACTTGTCCGAACCGCGGGAAGTCGACTTATCTGAGCCGCGCGGAGGCGACGTGTCCGAGGCGCCGGAACGATCCTCATCCGAGGGGTAGGACGACTTCGGGTTGTCCCGTCCACCGTAGAAGGAGTCCGGGGACTGGTCCTTCATGTACTGCACGATCCACTGGTTCTTCTCAGCGCTCGTGCGCACCAGCAC
Organism: Dietzia sp. CW19; assembly: GCF_014145265.1. Classification (NCBI taxonomy): domain Bacteria; kingdom Bacillati; phylum Actinomycetota; class Actinomycetes; order Mycobacteriales; family Dietziaceae; genus Dietzia; species Dietzia sp. CW19. The sequence continues at coordinate 9,717 of NZ_JAALEE010000559.1, forward strand.
GTACCGGCCGGAGACCTGCTCGCCGTTGAGCCACACGATGATCTCGTCCTCGCGCCACTTCTCACACTCGTAGGTGCCCTGGTCCCAGATGGTCATGGTCCCGGCGCCGTATTCGCCCTTGGGGATGGTGCCCTCGAAGGTTTCGTAGCCCAGCGGGTGGTCCTCGGTGTTCACGGCCAGCCGCCGGTCCTTGGGCTCGGTCGGCAGGTTCTTGGGCACGGCCCACGAGGCCAGCACGCCGTGGTGTTCGAGCCGCAGGTCAAAGTGCAGACGGCGGGCGTGGTGCTCCTGGATCACGAAGATCGGGCCGTCGCCGTCGGAGCGATCGGTGTCGACCTCGCCGTCGAACGGCTCCGGGGTCTTGCGGCGGTCGCGCTTGCGGCGGTACTCGTCGAGGCTTGTCACTACCGCGTCGGCGTCGGTGGGGCCGGCGTCGCAGCCCTCCTCCGCCGCGGCGCGGGTCGAGTCGTTGCCGCCTGAATCGGAAGCGCCTGAATCGGCACCGCGGGAATCGGCGCTGTCGGATCCGGAACCGCCGCGCTCGGGGTCCCCGTCATCCGATGACGACGACGAGCTCTTCCTGCTGCCCCCCGACTTCTTCTCCCGCGATGCCGACGACTTCTTCGCGGCACCCTTCGTGGACGCGCCGCCCTTCTTCTCGGGTCCCTCCAGCCCTTCGAGCAGGTCGCCCTCGGATTCCAGTCGCTTGAGCATCTCGTCCCAGTGCAGGTGCTTGAGCCCGCCGTCGCCGAGTTCCTCCCACGAGCGCGGGGCCGCGACCCACGGCTCTGCGCGGCCGCGCAGTGAGTAGGGCGCCACGGTGGTCTTGGCGCCGCTGTTCTGGCTCCAGTCCACGAACACCTTGCCGTCGCGTATCGAGCGCTTCATGGTGGCGGTAACCAGGTCCGGGGTCTGCTTGGCCAGCGACTGGGCGATCTGCTTGGCCACCGCGGAGGCGCCCTTGGAGGAGACGGCCTTGTCCAGGCGGGCGTAGAGGTGGATGCCCTTGGATCCGCTGGTCACGGCAAAGGCGTCCAATCCGGCCTCGGAGAGGAGATTTCGGACGCGCAGTGCGACCTTCGCCGTCGTATCCAGGTCCACGTCCTCACCGGGGTCAAGGTCAATGACGATCCGCCGCGTCCGCCCGGGCTCGCCGTCGGACAGTGTCCACTGCGGCACGTGCAGCTCGAGCGCGGCCTGCTGGGCGAACCACGCCAGCGTGGCGGGGGAGTCGAGCACCGGGTAGGTGACCGTGCGGGAGGAGTGCTCGATCGCCACCCGCGACACCCAGTCGGGCGCGTGGGAGGGCAGGTTCTTCTCGAAGAACGACTTGTCCTCGGTTCCGTCGGGCCAGCGCTTGCGCGTCACGGGACGCTGGCCGGCGTACGTCATGAGGTGAGGCGCCACGGCCAGGTAGTACTCCAAAACATCGGCCTTGGTGGTGCCGGTGGCCTCGTAGAGCACCTTGTCGGGGTGGGTGAACCGCACGGTCCGCCCGTCGACCTCGACCGACTCCTTGCCGCCCTTGCTCGCCATGGGTCCACTCTGGCACTTGCGTCGGACAGTGGCGACCGGCTGACCCGCGGTTTCAGGTCGCGCTACCCCGCAGCCGAGGGAAGCCCCATCCGAGAGTGGGAGTCGCACTCTTCATTGCAACTAGAGTGCAAATCAGTTGGATTGATTCGGCGATCTAGGGAAAAATGCCTGCTCGGAACGGGTACTGAGTCGGATGGTCAGTTGCCCTTGATTGCAAAGCGAATTCTCAGAGACTGGTCAGTAGCTCCATCTGTCCAATTGCTCGCGTTGATCAGATCGCCTTCCTGTAGTCCCTAAGGCGAGGACGCCGAGTCCCTGTCGCGGGCCAGTGGATTGGTCTCGCCCCACTGGCGCGGTCGGATATCGTGGAGTGTGAGCACGGCACCATGGGTGTCGGGCGAGTCGCAAGGCCAGGTGCACCTGGGGCAGACCGGGACCCTGGTCTTGCGCATGTCTAGAGTCGGCCAGCTGTAGGGATCTACTGCGGGCAAGCATTGCTCCAGACCCGCAATCCCTCGTTGCGGGCGAGTGCCCCTATGGTGCATCTGCTCTCAATTGTCGGAAACCAGTCGCAGTCGCGGGCCCAGTCGGGGATCGTCCGGAAACGTGTTCCATGGCGATGTTTCGATGATGACCGGCAGTTCGCTTTCAGCAAGTCTGTCGCTGAACAATGCAAGGGTCTCACCACGTTGTGTAGCTGCGGGAGCGACGAGCCCATGAAAGCCCTGTTGATGAGCGGCCGCCGCCACCTCTTGGCACGCTGTGTAGGCGTGGCGATCCTCTGTCCCAGACTGCATTTGTCTGAGAGCTAATCCGACTTCGGCCCTTGCGCTGGCACTTCGGAGGTCTAGAACGTCGCCAACATCGACCTTGGCAGTCACCATCGCGCGCGGCGCGAGGTGATGGCGGATGTCCGGATCGTCAACCACGGGGTCAACCAGATGCCTGTAGGCCTCGACGATCACCGAATCCGTCGGTCTCCCTAGGTATAGAACTGGGAACCCCCGGTCGCGACCCCACCGCGAGTATGAGGTCCGGCCTTCCATGGCCCGATCACTAAAGCGAGCGGGCAGATGGCGGTGCCATTCCCCGGCGATCCTCACGGGTGACTGACCGGCGAGCCGATTGGCAAGAGAGTCCATGTCGACTCACATACCCCCCGCGATCCGAGTGACCTCTTGGAGAACGGCATCGATCTGTCCGTCCTCGAGCAAGTCGATTGGTCGACGCAGGTCCAAGTTTCGGTTTCGCGAGTTCAACCATATTTTTATCCCCTCACGTGTATAAGTCTCGCCCAGCAGCCGCACGATGAGCTGGACGTCGAGGAGTCGCTGTGCCCGGACCCCCGTCGGCTTACTGGTGCCCGCCACCCATGTCTGCACGGTGCGCTCTGCTGCACCAACCACTTTGCCGAGTTCGGTGCGGCTGATGCCGGAGTCGGCCACCTCTTCGAGAATTCGGAGGTACGTCAGCGACCCTCCAGCTTCGCCGGCGCGGCCCGCCGTGCGCCCACTAGTCCCTGCCAATTTCTGTCCTCCAGCTCGCGTCGACTTTTTTCCCCGGTGTCCCTTGTGGTCTGTCATTTTAGACTGCCTCGCCCTCGGAGACGCGTGCTTTCTGCGGTCAGTTTGCATCTTTTTCTGCGGTCTTGACTGCAGTCGATGCTACTCTCGGAACGAAAGAAAGGACGCGGGACATGCCTGCTTCGGTGCGCAAGCCATCCGATCGATCGCAGCTGACCATCCGAGTCGGAGCAACGGACGACACGTTCGTGCGAAGGGTCTACGGGTTGACCCCAGGGCGAGCGGCGGCGATGCACCGACCGGCCCGGCTCGTGGTGGACGCGCATGTGCCCACAAAACCGGGAGGGCAACTGCTCGCTAGGACCGCGCGAGAAGCCGGAGTCCCCTTCCTTGTCGATCCGGAGACGTACTTTCTTCAAGACCGTCAGGATCCGAGCGCCCCTTGGTGCGCGGTTCCGTTCGCGGATGCAAAAGAGTACTCGCCGGCAGATCTCATGAGCGTCGCCGTTCGCGCCGAGTTGGTTGAGTCCGTAGTCAACTACCAGATCCTTCATGGCGCTACGGCGATCATTGCGCCGTACGTTCACGTCGAGAGGCCAGCACCCGGCTGGGTTCAGGTACAGGCGGGCCTATGGCGACAGACCGCCGAGTATCTTCAACGCGCCGGAGTAAATCTGCCAGTAATTGCTGTCATCGCTGTCGGGTGGCGCTGTCTCAATCCGTCGCGAGGCATCCCCGCGCTGAGAGATATGTGGGACTCGCTTACGGCACTCGCGCCGGACGAGGTGGCCCTAGCTGCGTCGAAAGTTCATGTCGGGCCGAACGCCCCGGATCGCGTCGCCGAGTTGCTGATGCTAGTTCGAGACCTTTCAGCTCGGTACCCGGTCACTATGTGGCAGCAAGGTCTACTCGGTGAGGTCTGTGTTATTGAAGGCGCGATTGGCTACGAATGTGGAATTGGTCGGCGAGACAAGTGCGATCTGCAGAGCCGTAAGAGTCAGCATCGATCCATCCGCAGTGGACCGGCCGCCCCGAGACATGTGTACATCAGCGACCTCGGTAGAGGCGTGCCGAAACGTCGCTTGGAACTGGCCCGGGCCAACCGAACCGTGTGGCCTCTGCTTGTATGCCCGTTTCCCGACTGCTGCAGCGCAGGCGGTGAGGATTTGCTCGGAGATGCTCGACAACACGAGGTTGTTGCCCGAGCGCGAGAGCTTGAACAGCTCGATAGCACTCACGCCACACAGTGGAAGTGGAACCGGCTTGCCCAGCGGCTTGGCGATGGGCTGATCATTGCGGAAAGGCTTAACCGCCTCGCCCCCGTCTCGCCCGGAGTACCGCAAGTCGACTTAGTGAGCCTCCGGTCCCTGCACAGTGTCGCAAACGTTCGACGCGTCCGCCGGACGAAAGCTCGACGAACCGCGTAGTGCTTCCGAATTCACCTGCCGGTACATCACCGCGTGAAGTCGATGACCAGCCGTCCGCGCGTTCCGCCGGCTTCGAGACGCTCGTGGGCTCGCCCCGCGTCATCAGGCGAGTAGCTGTCCGCAACACGGAGGGTGACCACGCCGTCTTCCGCCAACTGCCGCAGCTCATCGAGCTTGCCCTGCTCCTCGGCCATATCCGCCACGCTCACGGCATGAACCGTCAGGTCGCGGCTGCCGTCGCCCTGGTACCACCGCACCGTCGCGACGCCCCCGCCGGTCTTGACCGCGGGGAGTACGGCCGCGTCCTGCACGGCTCCGTCGAAGAGGCCATCGACGCCGTCGGGGTAGAGCTCGAGAATGCGGTCGGCGACGCCGTCTCCTCGCCTGACTATTCTGTCGGCGCCGAGCGACCGGACAAGCTCTTCGTCCGCCTCGGACGCATCGGCAACAACGGTGAGGCCGGCGTGCTTGGCCAGCTGCACGACGTAGCCACCGGTCGATCCAGCCGCTCCGGTGACCGCCAGAGTCTGTCCGGGCTCGAGATCAAGGAGGTCGAGTGCGCGCCGAGCGGTGAGGCCGTTCATCGGGAGCGTCGACGCGGCGACGTCGTCGGTGTCGCGGGGTGCGGAGGCGATCGACTGTGCGGGCAGGACGATGTCCTCGCGATACGCACCGTGCTCGTCGCGGGGCACCACGATCCCCATCACCCGGTCGCCGACCGACAGGGAGGTCGCGGCGTCCTCGCCGATCTCGACGAGTGTGCCGGCGATGTCCATGCCCGGGACATCTGCAGCTCCGCGCGGAGTTCCGGTCTTCGACCGAGAACCGTTGCGCGTGTAGGTGTCGGTGGGGTTGATTGTTGCGGCCGTGACTCGCACGCGAACCTCGCTCGGCCCGAGCTCCTGGGCCGGGACGTCAACGACCTGCAGAGCGTCCGGGCCCCCGTAGGTCGTCACTCCGACGGCGCGGACGGGGCCAGCTGAGACGCTCATTGTTTCTCTTTTCCGCAGAACCGGCGAAAAACGGGGCGGTTCCGCTTGATTGTTGACACGAGTGACTACGTGTCCGCATGGTAACCGCGCACCCGTTCAGACCGCCGCGGCCAAGCCCCCGAGCCCCGCCCCGGCAGCATCAGCGCGCCAGCGGTCACCACCACCAGAGCACCCCGGCGGACCGCCGCCAGCAGATCGGGCCAGAGCGCTCAGCCCCTCCGCCGGAACTGCTGGGCGGCGCGGAGGGCCGCGTCGACGTCCAGACCTCGCCCGCCCAGGAGCGCCTGCGCCGTGTCGGCGCTGAGGTCGGGGCATTCTGCGAGCATCCGGTCGAGGTCCCGCGGGTCGGGGTCTGCCGCGGCCGGGCGGCCCCCGACGGACATCGTGAGTTGGTCGAAGATCTGCCTGAGTACGAGTCGGTCGTCGAGGAGCGGCAGGTTCAGGGAGGTGAAGCCGTCGTCGGCGCTGTAGTCGGCGCGCGTCCACGTGCCGCAGTCGTATCCGTAGATGAATCCGATCCACATGCCGTGGGTATCGATGCGCTCGAGGTAGTCACCGATCGCCTCCGCCCACCACGGGGGACAGCCGGCCAGGAGGTCGGTCTCGGGCTCCCCGAAGTACTCCGCGGCGGCGCGGAAGTACGTGGTGGAGTACTCGTGGTCGTGGCCGAGGAGCACTGCCCGCTCGTCACTGACAAAGCGGATATCGGCCCAGTTGCCGCCGCCGTCGTCGTAGTGCCAGGTGGAGCCGTCCGAGTAGGCGGACTCCGCCCAGCGCGGCCCGTACGCGGCGAGCACCGCGGCCAGTGCGGACCACCGTGGGGCCATCGTGTCGGGGCGCGGAAGCTCGATTTCTCTCACGAGACGATTCTGGACGACGGAAGACCATTGTGGAGCCGTCATATCGGAAACCGGCGTCGACCTCGAACGGCGCAGTCCGGACCTATCGCGCCGCCTCGTCCGGCGGTGTGGTGTGCGCCACACCGCTGCTACCATCGGCCGGGCAGGCGCGAACGGCGCCACGTCACGACACGTACCCGCCCGAAAGGACGTCCACCATGGGTTCAGATGCACTCGGCTCGCTCGGCTCCCTCGCTATCGGATCGCTCGCGGCCCCCATCCTGGGATCGCTCGGCCTCGGCTCGCTGCTCCAGGGGGCCAGCAGTGGCAACGGCAGCGGCGCCGACTCGCTGACCGGAATGCTGCCCACCGATCTCCTCGGCGGCATCTCCTGACAAGTCGGTCTCTCCTGACCAGCTGAAAGGCCGGGCAGACCTCGGACCCAAGACCCCGGACCGCACCCGCGGCCCGGGGTCTTTCTGCGTTCCCACCGCGGTCCGGCCCACTGCGACTCAGATCACCCCGGCCACGCTCCCGACGCCTCGCACGAGGAGCGCGAGGGCGCCGGCCGTCACCACCACCACGGCGACCCTGCGTCCCGCCGTCGCGGTGACCCGCTTCGCCACGAGTCCGCCGAGGAGGAGGCCGACCGGCACCATCGCCACGACGAGCCCGATCACCGGCAGCGGCGGTAGTCCGGAGATCGGCGCGGCGCCCAGGCCGACCTTGGTGATGACCGAGGTCAATCCCATGGTGAAGAAGATGGGTTGCAGGGTCGCCGCGAAGGACCGTTGGTTCCAGTTGGTGGCCTGTGCGTAGACCAGCATCGCGGGCGCGGCCACGCCCACGGCGGTGTTGAGGAACCCCCCTGCCGTGCCGGCCACCGCGGCCGGCACGGCACCGCTGACGGGCGGGATGCGTACGAGGGCTGTCATCAGCAGCGTGCCTATCAGGGCGGCCCCGATGATCACCTCGAGCCAGCTGCGGTCGGCGGCGCCGACCAGGAGCGCACCGGGCACGGATCCCACGACGATCAGGGGCGCGAGGTGGCGGTACCGGCGCCAGTCGATGTCGCGGCGGAGCGTGATCCCGATGAGCACGGCGGAGACGGTGGTGGTGACGTTGGTCAGCAGTACTCCGGCGACGGGCCCGAGGAGCAGGGTGAGGGTGGGTGCCACCACCAGCCCGACCCCCATCCCGCTGACGCGCTGCAGGACCGTGCCCAGGATGACGGACGCCGCCGCGACCAGCAGGAGGAGGGGACCGACGTCGGCGGGCATGGACCACAGCATTCCAGGTGCGCCTGACTGCGACCGGCGGCGCCACGCGCCCCGATATCGCATACTCATCCCATGCGATCCATCTGGAAGGGCGAGGTCTCCTTTGGTCTGGTGAACGTGCCGGTCAAGGTGTATTCGGCGACGGAGGACCACGACCTGCACGCTCGGCAGGTCGACAAGAAGGACGGCGTGCGCATCCGCTACAAGAAGGTGCGTGACGACAACGGTGAGGAGGTCGAGTTCTCCGACATCGCCAAGGC
>NZ_JAALEE010000559.1:17716-18094 GCF_014145265.1 Dietzia sp. CW19
CACGATCGTCGACCCGAGGTCACGCCCGGCACATTTGGATGCGGGGACGCCGCCTGGCAGGTGGGACCACACGTGCCGCCGTGCCCGAGCCCGCGCCACCTGGATCTTCTTGCGCTTGCCGGCAGTGATCTCATCGAGGGTGCGCCACACCGTCGGTGCCGAGGCCACCGGGCCCAGGGCCTCCGTTTGGTGGCGCAGGACGCCGATATCGGAGATGGATTCGCCACCATCGGCGAGCATCACCGCGACGTCGATCAACACCCGGCCGCGGTCATGGATCGGGGTGAACCGTCTGCGAGTCATGGCCCCTGACAGTTCGGTGGTCAGCCCCACCTGATCAGCGAGAAGGCGAGGCGCGATGGCTCCGGCGTGGGAGAT
>NZ_JAALEE010000559.1:18230-18583 GCF_014145265.1 Dietzia sp. CW19
CTCCCACCGCCAGCCGCGTGCCCCAGAATCATCCTGCTGCGGTATATCCCGTGCGGATGATTCTGGAGCGCGCGGTTACATGCGATGGCCGCTGAGGCGTAGTGACGTCAGCTCCACTTCTCGACGAACGCCAGGGTCGCGGTGTTGGCGGCGTCGGGATCGGAGGCCGTGAGGAAGTGCTGGCCGCCGTCGACGATCTGTAGTTCGGCGGAGGGGGAGGTGGTGAAGCGCGTGATGCCGTCCTCGGCGTTGGCCACCGAGTACACCTGATCGGCGGTGCCCTGGAGCCACAGCACCGGGCAGGTGACGCCGTCGAGCCGGGCTTCGAGGCCGTCGCGGTCGCGGAGGTTGAT
>NZ_JAALEE010000559.1:18593-20654 GCF_014145265.1 Dietzia sp. CW19
CTGGCGGTGCGCAGGCGATGCCGGCCGTCGTCGCCCCGATAGTTGGTGCGGTAGGTGTTGAGCCAGAACTGCTTCTCCGCGTCGGAGACGTTCTCGCCGAGGCCGGCGGCGAGGACGCCCAGGACGAAGTCGTCGTCGACCACCCAGTCGTCGCCGACGGGGGCCGCGAGTGCGTCGATCGCCGGGCTGCAGAAGTCGGAGCCGTCCCAGCAGCCGCGTTCCATGCTGGCCTGGCTCTCGTAGTCCATCGAGGTCCCGACCACGACGATGCCGCGGATCGCGTCGGGGTCGAGCAGCGCCATCCGGGTGACGATCCAGCCGCCCTGCGAGGTGCCCAGCGCGAATGCCGTGTCGATACCCAGTGCGTCGAGCACCTGCAGGTTGGCGATCGCGCTGTCCCAGTAGGTGAAGTGCCGGTACCGCGAGCGGGTGGCACCGTGCCCGTACGGCTCGATCGCCAGCAGGTTCATCCGCGAACTGAGCGCCTCGTCGGCGAACTGCGGTCGGTACAGCTCGACCGAGGTGGTGAACGAGTTGGACATCACCAGGGTGGGCAGCGAGGGGTCGTAGTCGCGGCCGAACCGGTAGCCGATGGTCGAGCCGCCCAGGTGCGGGATATCGATGGTCTGCGTGGTCATGGTGGTCCTTCGTGAGGGGAATACGGAGGTGTTCTTGACCATAGGACGCGCTCGGCCCGTACTGCTGACGAATCAACAGCTTGACCGGGCATGCCTGTGCGCACTGCGGGAGGCGGAGGCCCGCCCTCGCGGGCCTTGATTCGTTAGCCACGCATACAAACTTGACAGTTGTGTAGTAGCTACTCTGCGGATATTGTCGCTGGCAGTCGGTGGCGTAGCCTTATCCCCCCCTCGAGGTGTCGCCGGCTCCGCAACGATGCGGACTACGCTGACCGCCTTTGGTCGCGATCCTGCATCGTGCGCGACAGAGTCGCCGGCGGCCGCGGGCTCCCCCTCCGCGGCCCCGGCGACTCAATCGTCTTGAGCTCACTAGTCCCTTGGTGCCGACCCGGTGGCGTTTGAGAATCGGCTGCGGAACCAGCGGCCACGGAGGCAAGCCACCTATCGGCTTTCTGACCCGCGCCCCGCCGGTCCACCACTCCCGGCGGACGTGCCGCGATGCGCACACCCTCAACAGGCCGGCCTGACTAACGCCTTGAGGTAGCCACCGGTCTCGTGCAGCAGGGCGTCCCTCCTCGACTTGGACAGCGGCCGGGGCGTGTCGGTCACGTAGACGGGTGCGTCGAAGCACTGCTCGAAGTACATTCGCACTCGCGACACGTGACCCCAATAGGTGACCACCAGCAGTGAGTTGTACTCGCGCTCGCGGGAGATGCGGGTGGCGGCAGTGGTCTCACCCTCGGTGGTGTCCACGTCGGGGGCGAAGCACTCGACATCGATCTGACGACCGTCGCGGGCGAGTACCGGGGTGGAGGCGCAATAGGAGTCGATGGCGGCGGCGTAGCGGCCGGTGCCACTGGGCGGCTGGGAGACAAGGATGTGGTCGGCCACGCCCTCTTCTGCGAGGCTGCGGGCGTAGACGTAGCGGTCGTCGTTCGAGCCGGCGACCACCACGATCGCATCGACGCGCTCCGGCGAGTCGACCTGGGGAAAGAGCACTGCCCGCGCCGCGGTCAAACCCATGACCAGCAGCCCCGCCACCAGGACAAGGGCGAGCACCACGATGCTGCGGCGGCGTCGGGAGCGTGGTCTCACGGATACAGGCTACGGAGGCCTTCCCAACTGGGGGTGCTGGCGTCCGGCTGCCTCGAGCCTCCGTCTGTCGCATACTCCCGACGGCGTGCGCATCCGTTACAAGAAGGTGCGGGACGACAACGGCGAGAAAGTCGAGTTCTCCGACATCGCCAAGGCGTACGAGTCCGAGGACGGCGAGATGGTCATCCTCACCAAGGAGGACCTGGCGAGCCTGCCGGTAGAGCAGTCGCACGAGATCGAGGTCACGGAGTTCGTCCCGGCCGACCAGGTGGATCCGGTGGCCTTCGACAGCGCCTATTTCCTGGAGCCGGCGTCGCGGTCGAACCGG
>NZ_JAALEE010000559.1:20664-20913 GCF_014145265.1 Dietzia sp. CW19
GGAGCAGTCCCACGAGATCGAGGTGACCGAGTTCGTCCCGGCGGACCAGGTGGATCCGGTCGCCTTTGACAGCGCCTACTTCTTGGAGCCGGCGTCGCGGTCGAACCGGGCGTACGTGCTGATGCGGGAGGCGCTGGAGTCGACGGATCGGCTGGCGATCTGCACGTTCACGCTGCGTAATCGCACCCGCTTGTGCGCGCTACGGGTGTACAAGGATATTCTCATGCTGCAGACGTTGCTGTGGCCGGG
>NZ_JAALEE010000559.1:20923-21307 GCF_014145265.1 Dietzia sp. CW19
CATGCGGGAGGCGCTGGAGTCCACTGATCGCCTGGCGATCTGTACGTTCACGCTGCGCAACCGGACCCGCCTGTGCGCGCTGCGGGTGTACAAGGACGTGCTGATGCTGCAGACGTTGCTGTGGCCGGATGAGATCCGCCCGGCGATCCTGGAGGGGCTGGACAAGGAGGCGAAGGTCCGGCCGCAGGAGGTCAAGATGGCGGCGTCGCTCATCGAGACGATGGCGGCGGATTTCGAGCCGGAGAAGTACGAGGACGACTACCAGAATCAGCTCAAGGAGCTCATCGAGGCCAAGGCCGCCGGGGGAGAGGCGTTCACCGTTGAGGAGCGCGAGGAGGCGAGCGACGACGACGGTGACGACGAGGTCGCCGACCTGCTGGCCGC
>NZ_JAALEE010000559.1:21317-23291 GCF_014145265.1 Dietzia sp. CW19
ACGACAGCGATGACGAAGACGACGACGACGAGGATTCCGGCTCCGGGAAGAAGTCGTCGGCCAAGAAGAGCGGCTCGAGCTCGGCGAAGAAGACCCCGGCCAAGAAGACGGCGGCGAAGAAGGCTCCCGCCAAGAAGTCTGCGGCAAAAAAGGAACCGGCGAAAAAGTCGACGGCCAAGAAATCAACTGCGAAAAAGTCGACGGCCAAGAAGACCACCGCCCGCAAGGCGCCCGCCAAGAAGTCCGCCTAGCCCCCACCGACAGCCGCGCGACCCAGAGTCATCCGCAGCGCTCCTCCCGGCGTGATGGCAACAATCAGGCTGAGCCTGCGGCGGCGCTGCGGAGTGGGAGTACCGAATGGTTGGTCAGCTCGAGAACGGTATCGCCGCTGGTGTCGGCGAGTTCGGCGGTTATGGTGACTTTCGCGTCACCGCGTTCGGGTCGTGGAGTCATTTCGTGCACTGTCAGGTGTCCGGTCAATGTGGTGTCCGGCCGCACCGGCCGACGGAACTGAATTTCGAAACTGCGTCCCACCCCTCCCGTGAAACGGGACCAGAAGGCGGGCACGGCCAAGCGCTGGTAGATCGCCAGGGTGTGTAGTCCACTGGCGATGACGCCACCGAGCGGGGTTGTCGCGGCCGCGGTCGGGTCGGTGTGGATGAACACCGGGTCCCACTGCCGTGCGTAGGTGACGATCTCCTCCTCGGTGATGGTGTAGCTCCCGAGTGGGATCAGTTGGCCGGGTTCGAGATCGTCTGCGTAGTGGATGTCGGTCATGTCGCCCTCCCACGAAGTCGGACTATCGGCGGTTCCGATCGTCCGGACTCCACTCTGAACTCAGCCGATTCGTGGCGTCGATTACCTGGGAGGTCATGGAACCGGGTCGTTCACTGGGACAGACTTGTCCCATGACGACGAACACCGGCACCGCTGCCTCCGTTTCTGTCGGCGCGCTGCTCCGGCAATGGCGCATGCATCGGCGAGTGAGCCAGCTCGAGTTGTCCAACGAGGCCGCCATCTCCACTCGTCACCTCAGTTTTGTGGAGACCGGGCGGTCCCAACCCAGCCGGGACATGGTGCTTCGGATTGCGGAGCACCTCGATGTCCCCTTGCGGGACCGCAATCAATTGTTGATGGCCGCCGGTTTCGCGCCGCGCTACTCCGAGAATGATCTGGCTTCTCCCGGAATGGCATCGGCTCGGACCGCGGTGCGCGAGATTCTCGCAGCCCACGAGCCGTACCCGGCCTTGGCGGTGGACCGGATGTGGAATGTGCTCGAGACCAACGGTGCGGTCGGTGTCCTCACCCAGGTCGTTTCCCCGGATCTGCTCGCCGAGCGACCACTGAACGCGCTGGGCATGACGCTGCATCCGGAGGGCATGGCACCTCACATCGCCAACCTCTCTCAGTGGCGCGCATTCGTGCTCGGCGGACTTCGTCGGAGTGCCCTGGCGTTCGCTGACACCGAGATGCTCTCGCTCCACGATGAGCTGGCCGCCTACCCCCACCACGGTTCCGACGACCGAGAGCCGACCGACACCGATGCGAATCCCGTGTATGTTCCGCTGCTCGTACAGGTCGGCGATGCGCGTCTGTCGTTCCTGGCGATGATGGCAACGTTCGGAACCGCTCTGGATGTCACCTTGTCCGAATTGGTCATTGAGACGTTCCTTCCCGCTGACGCCGCCACCGCCGCTTACCTGGCGCGTCACGGGGTATGAGCTGGAGCTCCCACTTCACGGGCTGGGAGATGACGTCGGCCAGATAGCGGCGGTAGTACCGGGCGGAGCGCTCGACGAATACCTCCATCGCGGCCTCGGCCGCGTCCGGATCACGGGAATTTGGAGCCGGAGAAGTACGAGGACGACTACCAGATCCAGCTCAAGGAGCTCATCGAGGCGAAGGCGGCCGGGGGAGAGGCGTTCACGGTCGAGGAACGCGAAGAGGCGTGTTAGGGACGTGCTTCGGATAGCA
>NZ_JAALEE010000559.1:23301-51282 GCF_014145265.1 Dietzia sp. CW19
CTTGGAGAAGGCGGCGAAGGTCCGGCCGCCGGGGGAGAGGCGTCCAAGGTCGAGGACCGAGAAGACGCCGACGCTGCGAAGGTGACGACGAAGAGGAGTGGCTTCCACCCCCGGCTGTGGGCCATCTGGGTGGCGGAAATGGGTTCGACTTTGGTGGTGTCGGCGTCGGGAGCAAAGCGCTAGATCTCGATGCCCCGCCCATCGAGTGCGAGGACGGGCGTGGCGGCGCAGGTGGACTCGGCAGCGATTGCGGGTCGCCCAGAAGACTCGCGCAGCCAGGTCAAGAAGATGCGGCCCCTCACCCCAATCTCAGCGTGATGCCGGGCGAGAACGGACCGGCCTTCCCTAGCCCCGCCACCACTACTATTGCGTCGACTGGCTCGGAAGAGATGGCCAAGGGGTGGAGCTCTGCGCTGGCGCCGGACATCCCGCAATCGCCGTACCAGCCAAAAAAGTGTCGTGACAACAAGCGTCGGCCAGCGGCGACGGGGTCATCCTCTCATGGGGATGAGACCACGTATCCCGACTGCGAACGAGTAGAGACGGAGCGGGCCGCCGCGTGACCCGTTTCGGTGAATCCATGTTCATCGTGTGAACGACCCGTGTTGAAGCGGCCCTCAGCAAAGTAGTGTCATCGTTTGACCCGATTCGCGTCCGCTGAAGCGGGTCGCTTCTGTGTGACCGTCTCAAGGAAAGGACCCTGGAGTGGATCTGCGGGACCTGTTGTCCGTACTCCGAGCCCGCTGGATCGTCATCGTGGCTGCAACGCTCATCGGGGGCCTCTTGGCGCTAGGGATGAGCCTGCTCACCCCCCCGAGCTACCAAGCGAAGGTCCAGTTCTACGTGACCGTCGCCGGCGGGGATTCCGCTGCGGCGGCCTACCAGGGTTCACTCGGCGCTCAGCAGCGGGTGCAGTCCTACGCTGCGCTCGTCAAGAGCACGGACATCACTCAGCGGGTGGTGGACACCGCCGGCGCTGACCTCGCCCCTTCCCAGGTGGCGGGCCAGACCACGGCCACTGCCGATGCAAAGACCGTTCTGCTCAATGTCGCGGTCACGAATTCCGACCCGCAGCGCGCACTGCAGTTGGCGGAGGGCTTCGGTGAGGTCCTCCCCGAGGCCATCAACCGCCTCGAGACCCCGGATGGCGGCGGCCCGGCGCTGGCGAAGCTCACCGTGGTTAATCCGCCCGCGTTGCCGACTTCGCCCATCGCGCCCAAGACCGAGCAGAACGTGGCGATCGGGCTCGTCCTGGGGCTTCTCGCCGGCATCGGCATCGCGCTCCTCATCAACGCTTTCGACCGCCGGGTCAAGTCCACGGAGCAATTAGAATCGATCGCGGGTAAGCCAGTCGTGGGGTCGATTCCGTTCCGCAAGGCGGAGGACAAGGAAAAGGGCGCCGAGCACATCGTTCCGTTCCGTGAAGGACACTCCCCGGCGGCGGAATCCTTCCGGCGCCTGCGGACCAACCTGCAGTTTCTCAACGTCGACAATCCCCCGCGCGTCTTCGTGCTGACTTCGTCAGTAGCCACTGAGGGCAAGTCCGAGACCGCAATCAATCTCTCGCTTGCCCTCGCCGAGTCCGGTAACCGGGTTCTGTTGATCGAGGCGGACCTCCGCCGCCCCCTGGTGGTCAGCTACATGGCCATGCCGGACAAGGTGGGCCTGACCAACATACTGTCCGGTCAGGCCGAGTTTGCCGACGTGGTGCAGGAGACGCGACACGACGGCGTACACCTGCTGGCATGCGGCCCGTTGCCGCCCAACCCCTCTGAGCTCCTCGCCTCCGATATGGCGCGACACCTCATCGACGAGCTGCGCAGCAAGTATGACTACGTCATCATCGACTCTCCGCCGCTTCTCCCCGTGACGGACGGTGCGTTACTCGCCAGGATCACAGATGGCGCACTGCTCGTGGTCCGCTCACACCGGACCACAGCAGATCAGGTCGCTCAGGCAGTGGACAACCTGGCAAAGGCAGACGCCACCCTCCTGGGCATCGTGACGGTAGCTAACAAGTCCGCTAAGAAGGGCTCAGCCGGGTACTACGACTCGTACTACTACTCGTCCAAGACACCCTCAGCGGCTGGGAAGGCTTGAATGTTCTTTCCAGTGCAGCGCCTATGCAGCCACAGGGAGGACCTGAGATGACCAGGGATGCTCACACCGAGCGGTTCAGAGGGCCTTTTCACCGCCCGATCGGTCTCGGCACGTCCCAGTGGATCGCCGTCGATGCCGTCTTGTGGGCAGGGATGTTCGTTCTCGCCCTGTGGTTGCGATTCGATTTTTCGGTGGACCGGCTGGCGCAATCCCTGAGGATGGGGAACGCGTACCTAGTTCTATTCGCGCTCATCGTGCTGACGTGGATCGTAGGCTGGCTAGTTGGGTTGTACCGTGGCCGGTTCGTGCCCGGCAGCGTTCTGGAGACCAGTGTCGTCACGTTCGTTTTCTCGGCGGTCACGTTCACAGTTTTCCTCGGTCACATCGTCGGAGGGCAGTACGAGGGGGTCCCGCGCTCCACGTCCATCGTGACCGGAGCCTTTACCATCCTCGGCGCGCTTGTCCTCCGATCGCTCGTGCGGCGCAAGAGGCTGTTCGGTGCAGGTGGGACAAAGGATGCGGAGCGTGCGCTGGTCTTTGGCGCCGGTGACGGCGGACTCCAGCTGGTGCGCCAGCTTCGTCGCTCAGAGGTCGCACACTACAACCCAGTTGGAATTCTGGATGACGACGCAGGCAAGCGCCATATGGTGATCGAGGGTGTTCGCGTGCATGGGGGACGCGAGAAGCTTGAAGAGCTGGCCAAGAAGACGGGGGCTTCCACCCTCCTGCTCGCAGTGCCGAGCCTGCCGAGCGACGAACTCATCGACATTCGAGACAGAGCCGAAGCGGCAGGATTGCGAGTCTTGGTGTTGCCGCCACTCGATTCGATGATGAAGGGCCGGGTCGCTGCAGATGAACTTCGCGAGATCAACGTGAATGATCTTCTGGGTCGTAAGCCGGCCCAACTTAACCAGACGGAGATCGCCGAATACCTCCGCGGAAAACGAATCATGGTGACAGGCGCTGGGGGTTCCATCGGGTCCGAACTCTGCCGCCAAATAAGCAGATTTCGGCCTACCGAACTTATGATGCTGGACCGAGATGAATCGGGTCTCCATTCAGTTCAGCTGTCTCTTCAGGACCAAGCAATGCTCGACGGTGACGACACGATCCTCGCTTCCATCCGAGACAAGGACGCAATCGATGAGATCTTCGCTTCGCGTATGCCGCAGATAGTATTTCACGCCGCCGCCTTGAAGCACATGCCGCTTTTGGAGCACTATCCCCTCGAAGCCCTCAAAACCAACGTTGTCGGCACGCTGAACCTTCTCGACGCCTCGGTTAGACACGGGGTCGAGACATTCGTCAATATTTCTACGGATAAAGCCGCGAACCCATGTTCGGTCCTAGGGACGAGCAAGCGAATCGCGGAGCGGTTGGCGGCCGGGATGGCCGTCAAATCCGGCGAGACCAAATTTGTGTCAGTGCGGTTCGGGAATGTGCTCGGTTCCCGGGGCTCGGTACTCACCGTCTTTGAAAAGCAGATTAAAGCTGGGGGTCCAGTCACAATCACTGACCCGGCGGTGAACCGATTTTTCATGACAATTCCGGAGGCTTGCCAGCTCGTTCTTCAAGCGGCAGTCGTCGGAGAATCCGGGGAGACCCTCGTCCTGGACATGGGAGAGCCGGTGAGAATTGAAAGCGTAGCCCGCATGCTGATAGAACAAGCCGGCAAAGACATCGAAATTGTGTATACCGGCTTGCGCGAGAACGAGAAGCTGGCCGAGGAGTTGTTCGATGATCGCGAGACCCCCGTGAAGGGCATGAAGCACGAGGCCCTCTCGGTAGTTAGGGTCCCCCCGATAACTTTAGATAAAACAGCAGTAGATCATATTGGGGACCATAGCTCGGCGGCGTCCTGGCTGGCCGAAAACGTACTCGAAAGGAATGACCAGTGAAAGTACTTATTACCGGCGGGGCCGGTTTCATCGGCAGCAACCTCGTCAAGATTTGCCTCGACCACGGGCATGAAGTCCGAGTAATCGATGACCTCAGCACGGGGTACAGAGAGAACCTCCTGAATCTAGACGTCGACTTCATCGAAGGATCCATTCTGGACGACGATGCTCTCGCATCAGCTGTCGGGGGAATCGATGCGGTAGTTCATCTGGGAGCGCTTGGTAGCGTTCCGCGCAGTATTAAAGACCCCATAACGACTCACGAGGTGAACGCACGCGGATCGTTGAACGTGGTGATGGCGTCCAGGGACGCCGGCGTGTCGCACTTATCTGTCGCGTCGTCATCGTCGGTCTACGGAATGAACCCGGCGATGCCGAAGTCGGAAAGAGAGTGGGTTCGGGCGATGAGCCCCTATGCGGTGAGCAAATTGGCTACCGAGCAGTATACTCTCGCGGCGCAGCAGTCTTTCGGCATGTCGACCATGGCGTTCCGGTTCTTCAACGTGTATGGGCCGAATCAACGTGCCGGTCACGTCTACGCCGCAGTCATTCCAGTCTTCCTCGACGCTTTGGTCAATGGGAGTCCGCTACCAGTGAACGGGGACGGCACCAACTCGAGGGATTTCACCTTCGTTCGTACCGTATGCGAGGTACTGGTCGACGCTTTTGAGAGAACTGTCACCCATCCAGAGCCGGTTAACCTCGCGTACGGGACCAATACGTCTCTGCTCGACCTGATCTCGCAGATAACAGGGGTGACGGGAATCGAACCGAGCGTCGAGTTCAGAGACCCGCGTCCTGGCGACGTAAAACACTCCATGGCCGTGAACGAGAGTCTTACGCGGCTCTTCCCGGATATAGCTCCGGTTCCTCTAGCGCAAGGCTTGGCGGAGACCTACACGTGGTTTGAAGGGGTAAACTAATGAGCAATGCGGTAGTTATAGGTCAAGGCTATGTTGGGCTCCCGATGGCGCTCAGAGCTGCCGAGGCGGGGCATAGTGTGGTCGGTCTGGATCTGAATGAGTCCGTGATCGACGACCTCAATCGCGGAATCTCGCACATAGACGACGTGAGCGATGCAGATCTGTCGGCCGGGCTCAAAAACGGATACCGAGCCACATTCGACCAGAGCTGTATTGCCGACGCCGACGTAGTTGTGGTGTGCGTGCCGACTCCGTTGAGCGAGGACGGAGGGCCCGATCTAAAGGCTGTGGAGGCGACCGCACGTTCCATCGGCCAGTTCGTGACAGACGGAACGCTGTGCATCCTCGAGTCAACGACGTACCCCGGTACGACCGAGGAAGTGTTTGCTCCGCTCGTCACCCGTGGGACCCTTGAGATAGGGAAGGAAGTGTTCATCGCCTTCTCCCCTGAACGTATTGACCCGGGGAACAAGAAATACGGTGTCAAGAACACGCCGAAGGTGGTCGGGGGGATCACTCCCGGGTGCGCAGCGCGAGCTGTCGACTTTTACGCCACGTTTGTCGACACTGTTGTGTCCACGAAGGGCGCGAAAGAGGCCGAGATGGCCAAGCTTCTGGAAAACACGTTCCGGCACGTCAACATCGCACTTGTCAACGAAATGGTGCGGTTCTGTCAAGAGCTGGATATCGATCTGTGGGATGCAATTGACGCCGCGGACACCAAACCTTTCGGTTTCATGGCTTTCCGACCGGGCCCCGGGGTGGGAGGGCACTGCATCCCGATCGATCCGTCATACCTCTCACACCGGGTTAAGGCGAAACTCGGTTACGCCTTCAGAATGGTTGAACTCGCAGAAGAGATAAACCATGCTGCGCCTTCCTACGTAGCGCAGCGGGTCGCCCTCATTCTGAATGATTCGGGCAAGGCGGTAAGGGGCGCGCGGATCTTGCTGGTAGGCGTGACTTATAAGCCGGATATCGCCGACCAACGTGAGAGCCCAGCAATACCGGTTGCCAGGGAATTGGACAAGCTAGGGGCGCACCTGGAGTATGTGGACCCGTTTGTCCCAGAGTGGCGCCCCTTCAAGGATGACAGAGTTCTCTTTGCATCTGAGGACGCCGAAGCGTCAGCCGCCAGCTCCGACATCACCGTGATCCTCCAGCAGCATGGGGGGCTGGATATATGCGCCATAGCTGCTGCGGCGCCGGTGGTGCTTGACACGAAAGGATGCCTTACACCTTCGGATAATGTGCAGCGGCTGTAGTCCGCGTGTCGTGAATCGGGCCTAACGAGACGGGCGGGTTCTCAGGAATCTGAAATGGCGAATGCATGGGGGTGACATGACTGCGGTGCGGCGAGGACTACTCGTGATGATCAACCTTGCATGTATGGCGATCGCGTTCGGTGCCTACAGTTACGGTGATGCGATAAGTGTCCGTCCCATGGCGACCTTGTCGACGATTCTCGTGGCTGTAATGCTCGCTTCTCACGCTGTAATCCAGCCTCGTGGGGTGTGGTCCGTTCAGTTCGTTTGCATAGTTGTGGCGTCGATATTCCATTTCTCTGCGCTACCCGAAATTGTGCTGACAGGTGCGTCCAGTTCGCAGATCATCGGCAGGTGGGTGGGTCAGGAGGTGGTATCATCCTCCATCGCCTTGGCCGTACTCTTGCAGTCCGCCCTGTCGTTGGGACTCGCGATTGCGAGCAGCGACGTCAGGCCGGCTGAGGTCAACGACGGCCTCGGCCCTAATCAGTCTGCGACAACCAGTGCCGGGCGCGCGATCGTGAGCGTCGGCTTCGTTTTTGGTGTGGGTGGATTGTTGATCTGGTCGGCATTCGCTCTCCAAGCAGGGTTGTCATTGACCTCTGATTACCTAGACTATTTGGCGGCCGCAAGGGGGACTAACGTTCCGGTGCAGCTGTCCTATTACCTGATCGGTATCGGTCTCGTCCTCTCTGCGGTCGACAGCAGATTGTTCGTTTCACGGCTGCTGGTCGCGCTTTTCGTGTTGTTCTCCCTTTACGCCTTCCCCCTTGGCTTGCGCGGCGAGATCCTGTTTCCGCTGATGGCTTATATGGCTGTGCGGGTTTACCGAAGAGACTCCCCCCGGCCTGTCGCAACGGTTGCGATCGGCGTCCTGGTGCTGATGGCAACTGCGGTTGTCGCTATCACCAGAACCGGTCAGGGTTCTGTGACTGTGGACCTGATACTGAATTCGCCCCGTCTGGCCCTGGCTGAACTAGGCGGCAGCCTGTATGTGTTCGTGGTGACGGCAGGCTGGCACATCGTGGCCGGGGAGTCCTACGCGGGGGGAGTAACGTACTTGGGTCCCTTTCTAGTGGCGTGGAATCGCTATGTTCTCAGAACAGTGGCACCAGAAGAAGGCCTAGAAAGCTGGATCCTGAGCAACCGCATTGCCGCCGAGGAGGGGCAGATCGGCGGCTCGATCTACGCGGAGAGCTTCCACAACTTCGGCGTCTGGGGCAGTCTACTATTCTTGGCTTCTATAGGTATTGTGCTGGGGTTACTTGCGAGCAGGGGCAAAACCGGAGAGTGGACACTGGCTTGGATCGGTATCGCGGTTCTCGCCTTCCAATTCCACGTGCGCAACAGCGCAGCCACCATACCTACTGTTCTCGTATTCTCGGCGGTTGCGCTGGCGGCTGCGTGGTTTCTTGCTATATTGCTCCGGACGCATAAGCGCCCCACGAGACTTCCGCGCGATGTTGGTCTGACTCCTGAAACCCCACGCCGTAAAGTGCTGCGATAGTGCCAGTAATGGGGACCGTGCAGGTCGCAACCTTCCTGCGTTTGGTAGCTATGGCACTGTCTTTTGCCGGCGGTGTGGTAGTTGCTCGAGAACTTGGAGATGAAGGGCGCGGCTATCAACAGGTCATCGTTTCCGTCGGCTTGTTCGGTTCTGCAATCGTCGGGTGCTCGGCTGAGTTGGGGGCATCTAGGTTCTGGGCGAGATATCCCGAGGAAAGACCAGCGCTTCCTGCTTCAATGATCGCAGGCATCCTTCTACTTGGTGTTCCGGCAGGGGGCGCGGTCATTCTGTTTTTGTACCTCTCGCACGGCTCCTTGGTTCCAATCAGCAGCCTCCCGGGGGCGTCGTTCGCGGGTGGATTGCTGCTCCTTTATCTGGCGAACACCTGGCTTCAGCGCTTCCTTTTGCTGGACGGTTCACCGGTTCTAGCGTCCGTGCTTTCCGCGGTGGAGTCGGCGATCGTGGCCGGCGGCGTCGCTGTGCTTGTGGTTGCAGATCTTCTCACGCCTTATTGGGCTCTGGTCGTTATCAGCTCTTCTCTGCTGTTCTCCACATCTGTCTCGGTTCTCATCTTGCTGAGCAGGTACCCAAATCGGGTGTCCTTTCCGCCGTTCCGGAGCAGCCTGTTCGTGGGGCTTCGTTTCCATTCGGGACAGGTGGCGCTGGCAGTGCTCGCCCGAGCTGACCTTGTTCTTCTCTCCGCGATTTCCGGGTTGGCGGCCGCTGGCGTTTACTCGGTGGCGGTGTCGATAACGGCCCCGATTCTGGTGGTTGGCACGTCGCTGACGTCGGTCTATCTCAATCGTCAGTTCTCGGACGATCGGCCCGCAGCGTTTACCGCTCGCCTGGTGGGATTAAGTATTGTGATCATGGTCCCACTCGCCGTTGTTGTCGCTCTTGGTGGCAGCGTTTTAATACCGGCAGTCTGGGGCAGCCAATTCGCCCCCGCTGTGGGGGTGCTCCCGATCCTTATGATTGGCCTCTGCGCAACCGGAGTTCAGCGTCCGATAGGCCAGTACCTCGTTCGACACGGACTTGCTGCTGCAGCGAATATACGTGCGTTTGTCGCAAGCGTTATATGCGTGGTGCTTATACTCGTTCTGGGGCCCCGGTTCGGTGCTATGGGCGTGGCTGTGGCGTCCTCGACTGCATGGTTTGTCTATGCAACCATATCGTTTTGCCACTTCGTTGCGCATAGCTCGCTCGGCTTACAGGTCATAGGCCGGAACGTTCTTCAAGGAATCAAGCTGAAGGTGGGATGAGTGCGGTCACCGAGACGGTCTATTAAGGTTATTCATGTTTTCGGCAGCCTGGGACGTGGGGGGGCGGAGACGCGTACTCTGCAACTAATACGGGCTGCTGGGGGTTCTGGTCACGTGGTATCCGCGTTGGCTTCTTCGCCGAGCGACTTGGAGAAAGAATTCGTGGCGGCCGGGGTTCGTATCGGGCCACGAGGTGCCCGAAGGATCCGTTACTGGTGGGACCTTTATAAATCACTGCGCTTAGCCAATTGCGTGGATTCAAACGTCAGTGAGCGCTCGGGCCCTGTGTTGATGGTGGCTTGGCTGGCAGGGGTGCCTCGACGCCTAGCGCACTTCAGGTCTGAAGGGAGCGCTGGCACAGGGAAACGAACGTTTCGGTCCGGGTTTCTTGGGTGGTTGATATCAAGGTTCGCTACCGAGTTTATCGGGGTTTCGCCTGGGGCCGCGGAATACGGCTCTGAGTTCTGTCGGCTACCTGTATCTTGTTTCAGAGTCGTTCCCACGGGCGTTGACACCACCGGATGGGACGCACCCCCTGAGGTCAAGCTCGCCGATTCGATCGAACCTGGCAGCTGGCCGGTTATTGCGCATGTGGGGCGCGATGACCCGGACAAGGATCGGGAGCGTACGGTCAGGGTTTTCGCGCGGTTGTCGAAGAAGTACCCACGCGCGCAGCTCGTGTTGGCGGGGCGCTCGCTTCGGAGCGTGGAGGAACTCTGTCGATCCTCCGGCGTCGCTTCCCCTAGTGGGATAGTCGACTTGGGCGAGACAAGCTCGGTGCTTCCGCTACTGGGGAGGGTTGATTGCCTTCTGCACACGTCGAGGCGGGAGGGGCTCCCCGGCGTTGTTCTTGAAGCGATATCGGTGGGTTGCCCCGTGGTCGCGTCGGATATCCCAGGCGTACGCTACGTCGCGGCCGCGACCGGTGCGGTGGGGGGGCTCGTGGACCTGTCGGCTACGGACGATGACTGGGCAGAGACGGTGGCCGCTCTGCTCGCTAGTAGCCAACGAAGGAATTCTGAGGTGGGCGCTAACGTCAGCGCCTTCGAATCTTCAGAGTTCTCCATCCAAGCTGCTGTTCGTCGGCATCGTGTTCTGTGGGGCGTTCATGTTTAGAAATCGCGCTGCCGTCCGGGTGCCGGGGGTCGTCCACGTCATCTCGACTTTGGAACGCGGGGGAATGGAGATGAGAACCCTTGAGCTCTTCCGTGCGCTGAGGGGGAGCATCCGCCCGGTGGTGTTCCAGACAAGCGGGGATCGCGGTTCCCTGAGTCAGCTGTTCGAGGAGGCTGGCTGTGAGGTGGTGACCCTGCGATTCCGCAGTCATGCGTTCGCCAAGGCGTTGGTCAAAGAACTGTCCCGGGCGGACGTGACTACACTTCACTTGCACGTGGCTCAAGGTCGCATGTATGCGGGGATACTGCTCATCGCTGCGGCACTGGTGGGCACACCGACTAGAGTCGCCCATTTCAGATCTGAGGGCCGGGCGCACGAGCGATCGTCCCTGAAAGCCAGTGCGGCCGAATTGATCGGGCGATTGAGTATCGAGCTATTTGCGACGGATATCATAGGAGTTTCGCCTAGCTCATTGAGCGGGGGGTGGAAGAGGCTCTGGGAGGGTGACCCCCGGTGCAGAGTTATCCCCTCTGGAATTGACGTGCCCCTTTTGGAACGTGAAACAGCCTTCAGTCGGACGGTGCTCCCTGTCCCCGACGGGGTTCCGGTAGTTCTACACGTGGGACGAGACGTCGCCGCGAAGAATAGAATGCGAGCTATCGAAATCCTTGGTGACGCACGGTCCTCGGGGCACGAGTTTTCGCTCGTATTCGTAGGACGTGATGACCCTGTTAGCCACGCGGAGTTGCTGAGTTCGGCTTCCAGTTGTGGAGTCAGTGAGCACGTGTTTTTCTTGGGGCAGCGAAGTGACCTCTGGGCTCTGTTCAAATCTTGTGACGCGATGCTCAACACGTCGTTCCGAGAGGGACTCCCAGGGGCGATACTAGAGGCGACTGCTGTAGGAGTCCCCGTGGTGGCGAGTTCGATACCGAGTAACGAGTACGTATCATCGTTCTTCGAGTCAGTCCGTACAGTCAGTCTTGCGGAAGGTAATGGTGTGTGGATAGAGGAACTGCAGCGCGCGTATAAACGCCGGCGATCGATTACTCTCGCTCACGCGCTGAAACAGTTCTCCGAATCACCGTTCAGCCTCTCCGACGCGTCCCGCGCATTCTTGAAGCTGTGGTCAGGCGGTCGCGCCGGGTGAGGTTTCCAGTATTGGATTTCCGCAGCACGGCAATCGTGAGCGGCTAAACAACCCGTCCGGGTCGACGCTGCCCGCGCGAGGTTGACTAGCCAATCACTAGCGGTCAAGCGGGCGAGCAGCAGGACGTCGCTGAGCCCGTACCGAGTCGATGACTTGTCGGAAGATCGGGGTGCGCGCCGTCCGGATGAGGTCTACCGCATTATGGTGCTGCTCCTCAGCCAAGGTAGCGAGTAGGGAACGATTCGAGTGAAGCGACTCCAGTAGGCTTGCCAGCCCGTCGTAATCGCCCGAGTCGAATAACGCTCGGCTTGGAACGAGTTCGGGGATTCCTCCGACCCGAGATCCGATGGCTGGCAGTCCGACCGCGGAAGCCTCGATCATGGCACGCGGAAGCCCCTCGGTTCGTGAAGCCAGCACGAATAGATCGGCATGTTTCAAGTGGCGGACTAGAACTGATTTAGAATCGATCTGACCAAGGAAACGAACTCTTTCGGCTAGTCCCAGATCACGTGCTAGTTCCTCGAGCCCGGTGCGCGAAGTCCCCTCGCCGACCACAGTGAACTGAAAGTTGACTCCCTTGCGCACCAATATCGACAACGCGCGCAAAACGGTGTCCACGCCTTTGATGGAGCCGTTCAGGGATCCCACGGTGATTAGCTGGAGTTCCGCTCGGTCAAACGTGTCCTTGGCTTGATCAGCGAAATAGTAATCCGGAAAGACAATGTTGCTCTTCGTGAACGTCGGGACAGCCGCTGGCGGCGGAAGAGCGTTCTGAAGAGCTTTCCGTGTCACGTAAACTACTGCAGCTGCCCGACTGACGATTCGCTGCGAAAGCTTGCGGACCAGAGGGTTTGTTGCTGCCCCGAGTAGAGGAGTTCCTGATCCGATGGCGTCAGGGAATGCGACTACGTTCGCGACCACTTGCGCGCCCTGTAGGCCCGCAACTGACCCAAGGGCAAGGCCCAGGGTCTCAGGCACACGGACGATGACGACGTCCTCGGCCGAGAACTTCATGCGCGAAACAAGAACAAGCGCTGACAGTAGACGCTGGAGCTTCGTTCGTCCGCGTTCTGATCGAACAGGAACAAGACGAAGCGAGGTGTCCAGCGGACCGACCGTTCGCGGGAGTTTCTCGTCCAGACGGGCGACGAGGTTCAAACGCGCCCCTTCTGTCTGGAACTGTGCCAGGTAGCTGTCCGAGAGAGCCGGGTGCGTGGAGTGAAGCGTCCCTCCCGAATAGCAGACTCGAACGTCGGTGACCAAGTAGACGTCCGATGTCTGAAATGCCGGTCTGCGCGGCGGTCGCGGCACCGTTCAACCTCGTGGGGTCTGGCGGAATATCGAATCCGTGTTTTCAGTGAGATACCGACGTTTCTCGACCGGGTTGAGCGCTTTGGTGTTGACTGCCTTTTCGAGAGATCGTGCGGCGTATGACTCCATGCTCGACAACACACGTGCCGGGTTGCCCGCCGCAACGGAGTTGTCCGGAATGTCCCTTGTGACGATCGAGTGTGCACCGATCACAACATTGTCTCCAATGGTGACGCCGGGCATTACGACCGAGTTGATACCAATGAATACGTTGTCTCCCACGGTGATCCTCCCGAACACATCCACTTCGGGGTGCTCCTGGCGCAGGGTCCATACCCCCCCATCATGAGTTACGAAGCGAACCCCGCTCGTGATCCGAACGTGGTTCCCAAGCGAAACCAGGTACGGCTCCGAACCGAAGGTGCCGTTGTTGGGCCCCAGAATCGAGCAGTCCCGCCCTATGGATAGACCCTTTTCGCGGAAGTAAGCTATGGGGTCTCGGCGCAACGCGAATCTCTGCCTGACCTCATTAACCACTTGGGGCATTGACTTCAGAACTGACATTGTATAACCCTAACGTTATGTGCTCGTGCTGGCGGAGGTCTTCGAGATCAGCGACGTATGCCCTCCCACTGATGGTGCCGATGCGCGGTGGAGAGGACGAATTTGACCGTACGCTCACTCGTGTTTTCGATGAGGTAATCGTCAGGGGTCAGGTGATTGACGCCGTCTCGCCTGTACGCGGAGTCCATCGCGACCTGAATTGCCGCGACGACGTCCTCGGCGTGCAACCCGGTCATCATGATCCCGCCGGTGTCGAGGGCCTCCGGGCGCTCAATGGAATCGCGGAGTGTGACGGCGGGGAAGCCGAGGATCGACGACTCCTCCGCGATGGTGCCGGAATCCGAGAGGGAGCATGCCGCCGAGAGTTGCAGCTTGTTGTAGTCGTGGAAGCCGAGCGGCTCTGAGAAGGTGATGCCCTCCGGCTCCAACCAGTCCGGAAGCGCCTCGAGTCGCTTGCGGGTACGCGGATGGGTGGATACGAACACGGGCAGTCCGTAGTGCGCATGAACTGCGGTAAGGCAGTCGAGGAGCATCTGCAGCCGAGCGGGGGAGTCCACGTTCTCCTCGCGATGGGCGGACACGAGGAAGTACCCGCCCTCCTCAAGTCCCTTGTCCTCGAGGACCGTCGACACCTCGATCTGGTCCTTATAGGCGTTGAGCACCTCTCGCATCGGCGACCCGGTCTTGAGGATGCGGCGGGGATGCAGTCCCTCGGCCAGCAGGTTCCGCCGTGCGTGCTCGGTGTAGACGAGGTTGAAGTCGGAGACGTGGTCGACCATGCGACGGTTGGTCTCCTCCGGCACGTTCAGATCGAAACAGCGGTTGCCCGCCTCCATATGATAGGTCGGAATCCGCATACGGCGTGCCATGAGGGCCGCGATGCAGGAATTCGTATCGCCGAGAACGAGGACGGCATCGGGCTGCTCCTCGCGCATCACCTTCTCCGCGGCGATCAGCGTGCCACCGAGCACGGCGCCGAGGCTGGACGTGTCCACGCCGAGCATGTGGTCGGGCTGCCTGATCCCGAGGTCGTCGAAAAACACCTGGTTCAGGGTGTAGTCGTAGTTCTGACCGGTGTGAACCAGGACGTGGTCGATGCCGGCAGTGGCATCGAGACGGTGGATGACCCGGGCCAGCCGGATGAGTTCGGGGCGGGTGCCCACGACGGTCATGACCTTCACCGAACGGACTCCTCGGCAACGGGGCGGACGGGTTCGGGGAACGTGTCGGGCGCATCGGGCCGGAACAACTCGTGACTCCAGAACTGCGTCAGGAGCATCTCGTCGCCTGTGTTGGTGATGTTGTGGACCCACCCTACGGGCATATCGATCGCGACCGGGGTGTCGCCGGAGACCTGGAAGTCATAGACCGCGTCCGAGAACATCTTCCGGAGACTTATACGCGCCTCGCCCTGGATGACGGCGAACCTCTCGACTTTGGTCAGATGGTAATGCTCACCGCGGGTGATTCCGGGCACGGTGGAGCTGAAGGAGGACTGCCCTTCGCCGCCGCGGCAGCGGACGGTCTCCACGAACGAGCCGCGGGGATCCGAGTGGGGCACGAGCGTGATCGGGCAATGCTGCGGGAATAGCCGGCTGCGATACGTGTTGAACAGATCGATCCGGAACTTCGAGCTGAGGTCCGGGATCTCGCCGATCGGCACGTAGGAACGGTGGAACTCCTCTAGGAGCTCCCACACCGCCACCACTCCGGTGAGTTCACCGGCTGGCCGGAGCATGTCCCCCGTGCTCACGAGGGCGTCCATCAACGACTGGGCCGCGTCCTGCGCGTGGAGGAGTTCCACGGGGTTGTCGCGTATTTGAGGGGTCACGCCGTTGATGACCGCGTCGACGAACGTCGCGACGAACGAGTTGTAGTTCGGAAGACCGTGCTCGCCAAAGAGGTTGGGCAGGCGTACTTCGACGAAGTGTCCGCCTTGGGCGCGCGTGGCCTCGGCGATGCGGTTCTGAGCGGCTAGCTTTCCGCGGCCGTACGGATTGGCGCGCTCGACCTGGATGGTTCCCGCCATCGCCACACGGATCGGACGCGCGGCGCTGTTAATCGCCTCGGCTACGTCGTCACCGAGGCGGATGTTCCCCTGTTCGACCTCGTCGTCGGTTGCTGCCCGGTTCACGCCGGCGATATGGATGATCGCGTCCGCGTCCGCCACCATGTCGGTCAGTTGCGACCAGTTCTCGCGGGTAACCGGGTGGACCTCGTGATCGGTGACGGCCGCGAGCCGGAGTCGGGTGTGCCACCCCAGAAACCCGCGGGCGCCGGTGACGATGATCTTCATCGGTTCACCTCCGCGAGGACTCGCTGCATCTCCGGGAGGGATGAAATGAGCGACGCCACCTGGTCGACCGCCATCTGCTCGGTGTTGTTCGAGTCGAAGTCCTTGGTCTTCTCCGCGGCGGTATCGCCCTCGTCGACGTACACCGAGTACTGCAGCGAGCGGGCGTCGAGGGGGACCTTGTAAAAGTCGCCCTGGTCGGTCGCCTTGGTCATCTCCTCTCGGGAGAGAAGCGTCTCGTACATCTTCTCCCCGTGCCGCAGCCCGATCTTGACGAGCTCCGGCTCTTCGATTCCGAGCACCTTCGCTGTTGCGCGGGCCAGGACGTCGACAGAGCAGGCCGGGGCCTTCTTGACGAACAGATCGCCGGGCTCGGCGTGGAAGAAGGCGTGCTCGACCAGATCGACCGACTCCTGCAGGCTCATCAGGAACCGGGTCATCGACCCTTCGGTCAGAGTGAGGGGCTTTCCCTCCCGGATCTGACGTACGAACAGCGGGATGACCGAGCCGCGGGAGTACATCACGTTGCCGTAGCGGGTGACGGAGACCGTGGTGGGGGAGCTCGGGTTGTTGCGGGCGAAAGCCTGCGCAGTTTTCTCCATGAGCGCCTTCGACATCCCCATGGCGTTGACCGGGTATACGGCCTTGTCAGTCGACAGACACACGACGGACCGCACACCCAGCTTGTGTGCGGCGTTGATCACGTTCCGACTTCCGTCGACGTTAGTCTTCACCGCCTGGTCGGGGAAGAACTCACACGAGGGAACTTGCTTCAGGGCAGCGGCGTGAAAGACGAAGTCGACACCGACGAACGCGTTCTCGACACTGTCCTGGTCGCGAACGTCACCTAGGAAAAATCTGAGTCGCGGTTCGTCGAACCTCGACCGCATCTCATCCTGCTTGGCTTCGTCTCGGCTGAAGATGTTCACCCGGTCGGCGCCAAGGCTGAGGAGGTGCCGGGCCATGGTCGATCCGAAAGATCCCGTTCCTCCCGTGATGGCAACAGCGGCTCCATTGAGGGAGGTCATTCGGCGTCCTTACAGTCTGAGTCGTGGGCAAGTTTACGGCCAAGCTCGCGCCAAGCGTCTTGTTGGTGTGGGGCTGTCCACCCTGCTCGAGACAGCCAGCTTTCCGCTTGTTGCTGGCCGAACCAGAGCATCTCAAGACGCCGAGCCTGGCCCGTAAGACGGGCGTCTAACAACCCAGCCGCGAAGGCGACAGATACTGTGCCGCGAGCCAGGGTACGGGGAACCCGTCGAGGGGCTCGACCGCCGAGAGCCTCGAGAAGGTTGAACGTGGTCAGGCCTTCGGATGGGTGGCTGACAATCGGGGGTGGAGTCTCGTCGCAAGTCGCTAGGTAAGCAATCGCATCGGCGACGTTCCCGATGAGAGCCTGAGCAGTGTTCCCAGTCCCATCGCCAGCAACACTCGAGGCGCGGGTTCGCGCGAGCTTGGCGATGGTCTTGGTAACGGAGCGGTCCAGGCCGTGAACGCCGGGCGGACGGTAAACGCACGTCCGGGCGTGTCTCAGCGCTGCTGCCTCGCCGCGGGCCTTCGACTCAGAATAGGGAGAGAAGGGTGAGGTTGAAGGGTCGGCATCGAGTGTCTTGCGTCGACCCTGAACGGCCGCGCTGCTCACATGGACGAAGCGAACGTCCGCGTCGGCACAGAGGGATGCGAGCGCGCCGGGGAGTACTCCATTCGCGGTCGTCAATTGGTCATGATTGGTTCCGGTCGCTTCCGAAACTCCGGCCGCGTTGACGAGCGCATCGCACGAAGTTAAGGCTTGCTGCACCTCTGCAAGCGCGGCATCAGCGCCGGACGTCCCGCCGGTCGGATCGAGACGAGGCGCCTTGAGCCGGATGACGTCGTGTCTTCGTAGCAATAAGGCATGGCACACAGACGAACCGACGAAACCTGAAGCGCCGACCACTACCACTGTCTTCATGGTTCTACCGTCGCTTTCGGTGCTGATAGAGAAGCTTTTCCAGGGAATCGCCAACGGCTTTCTCTGAGAAATGGGAAGTGTAATAGTCGCGCGACTTCCGGCCGAGTTCTTCTCGAGCAGCGGGATTCATATCCGCCAGCTCGCTGATCGTGGACGCCAGCGCGTTCGCGTCTCCTGGGGCTACCGAACGGCCACAGTCGGCGTCCTCGACTACTCGAGCAGCATCGCCAGCAACGGCGGCGATGATAGGCAAGCCCGCCGCCATGTTGGCCTGGACCTTGCTTGGCATCGTGATCCGGTAGAGGGGAACGTCCTTCAATGAGATGAGCTGGACATCGGCGAGTGCGAGGATATCCGCCATCTTGTCGAACGGCTGCGGGCCGACGAAGGTAACGTTATCCAGCCTTTCCTTCGTGACGCGTTCGGCCAAAGCATCACCGCGCACTCCTGCACCGACGAGCACGAACCCGATGTCGCTCCGATTGCGGAGAATAGACGCAGCATCCAGGAAAGCGTCCAAATTTTGCATCTCTCCGAGGTTGCCAGCATACATAATCGTGAATTCTCGATCGATCCCGAGTTGTGCCGACAGTTCCTCGTTTCTCGGAACGGGGCGGAACGACGACTCCTCAGCCCAGTTGGGAACGACACTAATTTTCTCCGCGGGAACGCCACGGCTCTGGAGCACATCGGCCATCCCCGGAGAGATCACCGCGACGTGTGCCGCCCGACGGTAGGTCTCGTTGCAGAACACGTGGAGTGCCCGCTCCATTCGGGAACCGGTGGAGTCGTCCACGAATCCGCTCGACGTAACGGTGTCAGGCCACAGATCTTGAATCTGCATGACGTAGGGGATCCCTTTGAGTGCTCGCAGCGGTCCTGCGGCAGTGGCCGCGGTGGCCGGAGACGAGTAGACGAACACCACGTCGGACTTTCCAAGGATTGCAGGCGCTGAGAGAGTTGACGAAGCCCCGTAACTAAGGTAGTTGGCCATTCGTCGGGCAGCGTTGTCGTCGTGGCTCGGGTAGGCGGGGACGCGGTGGACGTTCACGCCCCGAATTGTTTCCCGCATGTACGGCCGAATCCGATATCCGTCGAACACGCGACCCGCGGGGTAGATCGGGTACCCAGTGAGGACGTCGACCTCATGGCCGCGAGCCTGAAGCGCTCGCGCGATGGTTCCGGGGCCGGCTGCTGCGCCACCTTCCGGATCGAACCAGTGGCTGAGGATTCCGATCTTCAAGTTCGAAAGGCTCTTTCATCTTGGGGGCTCAAGGCGTATTCGTTCGGAACGACATCTGGGCTTCGTACGGTCTTCCAGATGGCGTGCTGCCTATGCTTTCAATCTGCGCGGTGAAATGTAGTGGGTTCGGGAGGGTCTCAGGTTGCGACGATACTAGTTCTCGCAAGGCAGTGTGGGTGGGCGTGGCGACGCCACATCTAAGTGTGAAACTCTAACCACATGACCTACCCCGCTCTCGGTGCGCTCTTGGCCTCTACGGCGTCCACGGCGGCTGCAGGGCCTGTTGTCAAGACTTGGCTTCATCGTCGACGTAATCTCGACGTTCCGAATGATCGTTCCTCGCACACCGTTCCCACCCCGCGCGGGGGAGGGCTCGCATGTGCGGTGGGCGCGGTGGCCGGTCTATTGGCAGCTCGGAGTGCGCGCAGGGAGGTTTCCTCAGAGTGGATTACGGCGAGCGCGGCTCTGGGATTCGTGGGGCGGCTGGACGATCATGTTGGGCTCCGGGCGGCTCCGCGGCTCTCGGCTCAGGTCGCGGTGGGAGCCGGGGTCGGTGCGCGTTCCGGCGGCATCAAGGGTGCAATAGTCGGCGCGGTCGTCATGCCCACAATCGTTAATGCATTTAATTTCATGGATGGAATCAATGGGATCTCGGGTGGAACCGCGGTCGCATGGGGGGCTTCAGTCGCCAGCACCGAAGGCGTCCCGTCGCAATCCCGAATGCAGGGCGCGGTCACCGCGGGAATGGGTTTGGGATTCCTCCCGTACAACGTGCCGGAGGCGTCGATGTTCCTCGGTGATGTTGGTAGTTACCTATTCGGCGGGGGAATTGCCGCAACTGTCATTCAGAGTTCATTCACCGACAAGCGTCTGGACCTGGGCGCGGCCGTGAATACGCTTTCTCCGCTCATTCCCTACCTTGCGGACACTGGATCGACGATCGTGAAGCGCGCAACCCGTGGAGAGTCGATCACGCAGGCGCACAGGGAGCATGCGTATCAGCGCTTGATTCAGGAAACCGGGTGGCCGCACTGGCGTGTGTCCGGCATTGCGGCGTTGGCTTCGGCTCTCTGTGGGTATGTCTGTCACACACCGCGGAGGAGCCTAGCGGCCATTCCCGTGACGGGGATCTACCTGGCGGCACCGAGTATCGCGCGCTCGATGCGAAGTAGCTCGTGAGCCGATCCGGAGCGGCGATCAAGGATTGCTTCGGTTCTTGGTGCCTTCCGGGGCCGTGTCAAATACCCGGAGCCTTAGAGACGAGATTTGTCTGACAGGCCCCGGCTTTGTCGGGGATCGGGGACCGGGCGGGACCGCGGAGGATCCTCCTTCTGATGAGCATGGTGCCTTGTTTCGGGCCTGGGGGCCGGGCAGCTCGCTGTGGTCGCGAACTCGCTGGCCGGTGGTGTTGGGGGAGTGGGCGCGGAAATGGTCGTCGACGTCTAGGCGTTCGAGCAACGCCAGTACCGCGATGACCACGAGCGCCACCGCGAGGGAATCGAGGGGCATGAACGTGGGATGCGCCGCCGCCTGAGGCGCTACCGCGTTCCACGGCCCGATGACCGTGCTGCCCGCCAGCAGTGCGGTGAAGATCGCCGACCCGGCGTGCAAGCCGGTAAAGGTGTACACCGCGATCGCCGCCGACGACGAGGCGACCACGAATGAGGTGTCAATTATCTAGCCTGACGACGACGCCGCCAGGCCCGCCGCCTCGTCGGCAGGCTCCTATTCTCGGGCTAGTTCGGCCGGTTCCGCGCGACTCGGCGGAAGCTGGTCATTCGTTGTGGAGGTGGCCTTCGTCGTCGTTCGGTTATTCCGCCCCACCCGCACCACGGCGCACGGGCCGGACCCCGGTGGGGATCCGGCCCGTCAGCGTCGCCCGTTCGTGCCGGACCCGCGCGTACGCGACCCGCTTACTGCAGATCGGTGGCGATGATCGCGTCCATGTTGCGCTCGGCGAGTGCGGTGATGGTGACGAACGGGTTCACTCCCACGTTTCCCGGGACGAGGGATCCGTCGACCACGTAGAGGCCGGGGTATTCGTGGAGGCGCCCGTGGTTGTCGGTGGCCTTGCCGAGCAGGCAGCCGCCCCAGGGGGTGGTAGGTGAAGTCGTCGCCCCAGGTCTTGTACACGCCGAACAGGTCGGTGCGGTAGATGGTGCCTTCCTTCTTGTTGATCTTGTCGAAGACCCGCTTGGCCATGGCGATGCCCGGCTGGTTCTGGGACACGCTCCAGGTCAGGTCGACCTTGCCGGTGGCGGAGTTGAACTGGAAGCGGGCCCGCTCGGGGTTGTTGGCGATCGCCAGGTACAGGCTCACGTAGGTCTCCAGCCCGGCCGGTAGGGGAGCGATCTCGGCGAAGATCGACGCGGTGGGGTCGGCCCAGTTGTCGATCCCGAGGGTGGGGATAGTCGACTGCGTGGAACCGGTGGCGTCCCACATGTGGTTCGCGCGCCCGACCATGACGTTGCCGTTGTTGCCCCACCCCTCGCCCACCTGGGACGACAGGTTGGGAAGGAGGCCCTGCGCCTTCATCGACACGAGCAGCTTGCTGGTCCCGATGCTGCCGGCGGCGAAGAACACCCGGTCGGCCGTGACGTTCTTGGTGGCGATCACCGCGCCCTGCTCGTCGATCTGCTCGACCGTCACCCGGTACCCGCCGCCGTTGGCCGGGGCGACGGCCGTGACCCGGTGCAGCGGCGAGATGGTGAGCCTGCCGGTGGCGGCGGCCTGGGCCAGGTACGTCTTGTCCAGCGACTTCTTGCCCGCGTTGTTGCCGTAGATCACCTCACCGCCCAGCGCGGAGGCCTGCGCGGTACCCGCCGCCTCGCGCTTCAAGTGGTTCCTGCGGCGCAACGAGGTGGTGCAGGACGTGGTGTGGCCCGGCGAGGGCTGAGTCGCGTCGCGCTGGCGGTGTTCGGCAAATTGTCTGCTTCCGTTGGCTGCGGAACGGCGCTATTATCCGAACATGATAAACGGTAAGACGATAGATTCGAGACCCCCTTCGGAGGCGGAACTCGTCGATGTCGCGTCCCAGGCACTTCGCGAGAGACTCCCGCCGGAGTGGAAGATCGATACCAGGCAGGGCGCTACATCGTCGACATCTGGCGGAGCCGATTCTCTGATTGTCGCCGAGGCTCCCGATGGGAGTGCCGCAACATTCTGTGTCACCGTCAAGAGCGCCGTCGTAGCTCGCGACATACCTGCGCTTCGGAAGAGGTGCGGCGACACTATGGCCCAGGTGCCGGACAGTGGGTGCCTGGTCTTGACTCGCTATCTCGCGCCCGCCGACCGTGCGCGGCTCGACGCGGCTGGCATTTCATACATCGATGCGACCGGCAATATGAGGGTTTCATCCCCCGTTCCCGCACTCTTCGTCTCGGATCGTGGTGCCGAAAGAGATCCCTGGCGGGGGCCAGGGCGCCCGAGGGGCACCCTTAAGGGAGAACCCGCGGCGAAGGTAGTCAGAGCGCTACTCGATCTTCCCGGGCCATGGCGTGTGCGGGAACTCGCCGACGTCGCCAAGGCCTCGGTGGGGTCGGTATACCGTGTGATGCAGTTTCTCGAAGATCAGGAACTTGCGCAGCGGCTGCCTGACCGGCGATTCCTGGTGTCCGATTGGGCAGCTCTTCTGCGCAGATGGAGCGACGACTATCAGTTACTCCGGTCCAATGCCGTGTCCCATTGGATCGCTCCCCGGGGCCTGTCGGACCTTCTCGATACGGTGCGCGAGGAAGAGGACGTCGACTACGCGCTGACCGGGTCCGTCGCAGCAGCAGCGTGGGCTGCCTACGCGCCAGCCAGGTCGGCGATGGTGTACGTCCGAAACGTCGAACGTGCAGCGGCGAACTGGGGCTTGCGCGCGACCGAAGCGGGAGCGAACGTGCTGCTGATCGAACCCACTTACCCCGTCGTCATGGAACGCGCCATGACCGCGTTGGAAGGGCTCACGGTCGCCCGCCCGGCCCAGGTGGCTGTGGACCTCATGACCGGGCCGGGCCGGGCACCCGCAGAGGCGAACGAGTTGATCGAATGGATGAGGGCACATGAACAGTCCTGGAGAGGGTAGTGGCGATCTGCTCGTCAGTGCCCGGTCTGCGCTTCTGGACGCGGCCGAGGCGTTGTCCGAGCAGGCCGCAGTCGACGGGCTGATTGCGAGACCGGCATGGAGGGCCGCCCGTCATGACCTCGACACGCTTTGGGGCTGTCAAGTTGCTTGACACGGTGGTACATTTTCAGTGCGACCCCAATCGACGAAAGAGCCCCTGGGCTTCGGGAATGATCCCTAGTTGGTTGGGGTTTCGTGCGTCAGTAGTAGTGCTCGGTGCCGTACCCGAAGTAGTCACTCTCGATCCTGATCTTGCTCCGGATCAGTCTGTGAGCCCGGTCGTCGCCGGTCTCCCACTTCCGTGTGACCGCCCAGGTGCAGTAGTCCGCAGCCTGGAGACCGAAGTCGGACTCATCCCGCCAGAATGCCAATACTCGCTTGGCGCGGAAGGACAGACACTGGGCCATGACATCGTCCACGGCGCCCCTGAACGCAGCCCGGGTCTTCCTGGTTCCCATCTGAGCGGCGACGACCTGGATGGAATCGCCCTGGTGGAACAGCTGAGGGGCGGCCCGTCTGAGATGAAAAAACCAGGCGTACTGGTAGAACTTCGGTTCGGTTGGGCGGATCGAGGGCTGGGCCTTGGACTTCTCCAACAGAGTGATGTCGAACCGGAACTCAAGATCCACCAAGGCGTCGAACACCGCGTCTCGCACGACCTGGGCGTCCGGAGAGGCGTGGAAACACGAATCCAAACCCTGGGCCTTCCAGGCCAGTTCGTCTCGGAGCCGCATGAGGCGCGTCCGGAGCGCCCACACCTGTTCTTCGTCGGCGCACAGCGTGCCCACCGCGAAGTACCTGGATGCCTTCCCATTGCGGAGGAACTGGAGGTCGCCACTCTCATCTGCGAACAGATACTTGATCGCCACGAAGGGGCCTTTCTCTCGACTGCCACCTATGGAAGCACATCGAGAGGACACTCCTCGGGCGGGAAACTCACTAAGCGCCATTACCCGCAGATGACATAAAGGCAGGTCAGCGCGAATATTCAGCTGTTAATCCACAGGCACTCCCCAGCAAGTCACAGCCTTGTAGGCCCCTGTGACGAGTTGAGGGCGCGGTGGGTGAATAGCGTGGACTAGCTCTACGTCGCGCCGCACGAGTTGGTCTATGCCGGTCGGTTCGAATGCCGGGAAGTGGCGGTCCGCTCTCGGCGGTCGTGGGCCTTGTCGTCGTCGCCCTCAAGACCGCAGTCCACGTCGGACAGTGAGCGTTAAGACGGAGCGGGTCCGGTGAGCCACCAGGCGATCACGTTACTTGTCAGCTCGGGGATCGGGCCCTCGCCGGTGGAGCCGTCGCCCCACCGCGGAAGGTCCACCCAGATGCGCAATGGTGGACTGCCGATCATCGGGAGGTCGACATGGGCGAGTGGGCGCATCGTCGAGGCGAGCACGTCCCTTTCGGAGGTCCCGCAGTTGAGCGCCGGGACGACACCCGGCAGGCAGATCACCTCGGCTCTCCGCCACCCCGGCGCCGTGGGCCTGCACAAGGGACCCCGCCACTCCGCGCAACTACCGCACGTCGCTCGACCCGCGTGCTGACAGTCCTGGCCTCCGCCCGATCGCTCCGCGTCGGGGGCGAGCGCCCCGGATCGAGCGGGATCGTCCACTCGGCGGGATCCGCCCGGTGGTTGGGGGCTCGGTGCGCGGAGCGCGGGAGCGGCGGCCGTCGTCATCGTTTTCGCGCCGGCACGTGCTCGATGTCGACGGACACCGGCCGCCATTCGATGCCGGGGATCGAGCGCAGGGGAGCGAACGGGTCAGCAGCGCGCAGCCAGGCGGCCGCCAGGCTGTCCGCGAAGAGGTCGACGTCGGCGGGATGGGCTCGCGTGGCCAAGCGCCGCAGGACTTGCACGTCGGTGAGCTTGACCGTGACCGTCCACGTGGCCGTGCCCCGGTCAGCTGCCTCGGAGGTGACAGCGCTCTCAACATCGAAGACCCGGAACGCGCCCTCTTCGAGGAGCTCCTCCAGACCGCCCGTAGGCCAGATCAGCCAGTTCAGTTGAGGCAGCGGCGGCAGGGTGGGATCGGGCCCCGCCTCCTCACTCGCCGGGTCCCCGATCACCGCACCGGAGAACGCATCGACCACCACCGTGTCCTCACGGTACTGGGCCAGTGCCGCCGTCACCGCCGCCGCATCGACGATGGTCACCTCCGCGGTGACAGTGCAGGCCCACGTCTCGCGGTTCCTGCCGGGACGGGGCCGCGCAGGCGAGGGTTGCGGGGTGGGCTCAGGCGCGGGCTCGGGTAGGTCGAACAGGCCGGGCTCGACAGTGTCCATGGCAGGTGAGACTACTTCTCCAAACGGGGGCGTCCCAGCGCGCCGCTCGCATCTCGTATCGTCGGTGAGGTGACGCCCTCGACAGATCGCCCCTACGGACCAGGCGACCTCACCGCAGACGAGTTGAAACACGCGGTACTCGACGCATTGGCGAGCGCGGGAGTCCCGCAGACCGAGCTGATGGCCTCGCTGGCGGCCGGGGCTGACTATCAGTCCCCGTGGGAACGCCCGGCCGTCAACCGGCGACACCCGAGGCGCGAGACACCGGTGATCTACCGCGTCAAGGTCGAGCTGCAGGACTCGTCCCCGCCCATCTGGCGACGCCTGGACCTGCGCAGCGACCTCATGCTGCCGCGCCTGCACCTGATCCTGCAGGAAGCCATGGGCTGGACGAACAGTCACCTGCACGAGTTCGTCCACGCGTCGTCGCGCCGGGACCGCGACGCCGAGCACTTCGCCTCCATGGACTACCCCGACGCCGGGGAGATGGGCGAACTCGACGAGGCTGACGTACGGCTCGACGAGCTGGCGCACAGCGTGGGCGATAGGTTCCTGTACCTGTACGACTTCGGTGACAGTTGGTGGCATCGCGTCACCGTGGAGAAGGTCCTGGAGCCCGACGACGACGACGAGATCCCGGATGCGACGGTGGTGGCAGGTCGCCGGGCATGCCCTCCGGAGGACTGCGGGGG
Organism: Dietzia sp. CW19; assembly: GCF_014145265.1. Classification (NCBI taxonomy): domain Bacteria; kingdom Bacillati; phylum Actinomycetota; class Actinomycetes; order Mycobacteriales; family Dietziaceae; genus Dietzia; species Dietzia sp. CW19. Next base: position 48,959 of record NZ_JAALEE010000559.1, read on the forward strand.
GATCTGGTCATATAACGAGTGGATCGCCGGGGACGCCGACCCGGACGGCTGGGACCCGCACACACTCGAGTTCTGGGCGGGGTGGGATGCGGAAGCGTTCGACCTCGACGATGCGCAACAGCGCGTGGTAGAGATCGCTGACATGCCCGCCACCCTCCGGGAAGCCCAGCAGGATGAGGCGTCCAAGCTGCAGATACTGCTGGAGCGGATCGGGGACGGCGTCAAGCTCACCGCGGCCGGGTACCTGCCGCCGACGATGGTCGAGCAACTCATGGCCGACACCGGCTGGGACCGCAAGTGGATCGGGAAGAACAATCGCGAAGACCTGACGTTCCCGATCTGGCAGCTGAGGGACTGGGCCCGCGCGCTGGGGCTGGTGCGCAAGTACAAGGGCGAGCTCCGGCCGACCCGCCGCGGTACCGCGTTGAAGAACGACCACCAGGCCCTCACCGAGCTGATCGCTCGCAGCTTGCCGCACGATCGGCTCTACGGCACCCCGCTCGACTGGTTCTGACCCGGCCGGTTCCGCGCGGCCGGGTTTATGCGGGCCGGGGGCGGGTGGCGGACCTCGTCGTCGTCGCCCCAGTTCGGTTCACTCAACCGAACCAGGCCAGAACCCGTCGACACTGGGCCTCGACCTCGGCCATAAGCGTGTCTGCCAACCGGTGATCGTCGTCAGTGCGCGGGGGGTGCAGCTCGATGGCGGATCGGAGTGCCCCGGGCAGCTCATCGGCGTCGAGGTAGATCTGGGCGGTGAGCACGCTCGGATCGAGGTCGTTGGTCTCCGCAAAGGTGATCCAGTGGCGGAGGGTGATCTCGTCGTAGGCGTACCGACTCCCGATCTTCATGGCGAGTCTGCGCTGACTCCGTTGTGGTGAGTACGGGTAGATCGACGCGATGTCATAGAGCGGTGCGAGCCGGGGTGGGGAATCATCGGCGTGAAGAATCGCGTAATTCTTGGCATGGGCGTCGGTGGCGCCGAGCAGAAAGTTGATCGCAAGCGCTCGAACGAAAAGCCAGACGTCTTCCTCGAGGCGGAGCGCCCGCAAGAAGGAGATGACATCGCCGGGGGATGGGCCTCCATCGGCCTGGTACCTGCGCGACGGATGAACTGCGAGAGCTTGGCAGAGGTCCTCCTGATGGACACGGGCCACGGTTCCATCAACGGCGACATGGCGGTCCCACCGTCGGCTGATCACAGCGGGAGTGCCAGCGAAATCGACATAGTTCGTGGCGGCCGTCGGCAAACCGATTGTTCGGACGGCTTGCAGACACAAGACTTCGTTGTACGCCTGGCAGTGGAGATCGGTAACACCGGGCTTGATGATGTGCGTAGTGGGGATCGCACCGGTCGCTTGATACCACTGGTCTGCTCGTCGGTGGAGAGCGACCTTCTCCTGAGCTCCTGCGAGCGACCAATGCTCGCCGCGGGCCTGCCAGGATGCCTGTCTGCTCGAGATCAGCTCGCGGAGTCTCCTGCTGATGTCGGCGTCAGACATCGGTACGAGGACCCCTTCGTCGAGTTCATCCATCGCATCGGGGCGGAGAAACTGAACAGCGCCGGCGCAATCGCGACCGACAGCGGTGAGGAGGGAAAACGTGTTGCCTGCGACGGCCCCGTGATGGCGGGCGATCTGGACCCGCGCGGCCTGGTTGTCGGGCAACAGTCCGTCGAGGAAGGGCTCGACCCGATCGGGGCCCCAGGCCTGACGGCGTCTGGGCATGGAGAGCGAGAGATTCCGTTCGGGGCCGTCGAGGTCGTAGGAGAACGAGTGCTTGCCATGACGGCCCTCCGTCAACGTCCCCAGTCTCTGTCCAGACAGTAGGACCGCGAGTTCCTTGTCAGGCATCGGAAGACCGCTGAGTGATGTCATCTGCGACGTCGCGTGCACGGTGGGCCGCCCGGATGGCGCGTGCAGCGGCAAGCGCTACTTCGCCAGGGGGGGCCACTTTTGCGGAAGTCAGGACTTCATAATCGTCCGCCGGTGTGTCGACTGCTTCGGGTGCCTCCATCGCCTCGACTGCATCGACCGCCTCGGGCAGGTGCCGCGGGTGGCGGGCCGACTCGGCGGGGGGCGTGTCCGAGTCCGGTACGGGATACGCCAGCCGGATCGTGACGTCCAGAACGTCCATCATCGCGAGGACCTTGCTCAGTGACGCATTGGGAGCGCGCCCGCTCTCGAAGAGGCTCACCCAGGAGCGTGTGAGATGGGCTGCCGCTGCGAGGTCGGCCTGGCTCATACCGGCGGCGAGACGGGCGTCCCTGACCGACGTAGCGATGTCGGTCACAGTCCGGGCCCTAGGAGCGTGGGTCAGTAACACGC
>NZ_JAALEE010000065.1:0-3778 GCF_014145265.1 Dietzia sp. CW19
CCCTCGGCCGACCACCCCGCGTCCCGCGTGCACACGATGTTGCGGCGACCGGGCAGGGGCCGGAAGCGGGCGGGGATCGAGTCCCAGGTGGCCCGGCCCATCACCACGGGGCGCCCGGTGGTGGCCTGCTTGAAGTACGCCAGGTCCTCGGGGATGTGCCAGGGCATGTCACGGCCGTCGCCGATCACCCCGCCGCGGGCCTGCGCCCACACCATCCGGACCGGCACGGTCGTCGTCTCCCGGCTCAGACCGCGACCGGGGCCTTGATGCCCGGGTGATGGTCGTATCCGAGTACCTCGAAGTCCTCGAAGCGGTAGTCGAAGATCGAGTCCGCCCGGCGCAGGCGCAGCTCCGGGTAGGGGTAGGCCTCGCGGGCCAGCTGCGTCCTCACCTGCTCGACGTGGTTGTCGTAGATGTGGCAGTCGCCCCCGGTCCAGATGAACTCGCCCACCTCGAGCCCGACCTGCTGCGCCACCATGTGGGTGAGCAGCGAGTAGGAGGCGATGTTGAACGGCACCCCCAGGAAGAGGTCGGCGCTGCGCTGATAGAGCTGACAGCTCAGCTTGCCGTCCGCCACGTAGAACTGGAACAGCAGGTGGCAGGGCGGCAGGGCCATGTCCGTCAGCTCGCCCACGTTCCACGCCGAGACGATGTTGCGCCGCGAGTCCGGGTCGGTGCGCAAGAGTTCCACGGCGTTAGCGATCTGGTCCACGTGCCGGCCGTCGGGGGTGGGCCAGGACCGCCACTGCACCCCGTAGACGGGTCCGAGCTCGCCGCGCTCGTCAGCCCACTCGTCCCAGATGCTCACGCCGTTCTCGCGCAACCAGCCCACGTTGGAGTCGCCGCGCAGGAACCACAGCAGCTCGTAGGCCACCGACTTGAAGTGGACGCGTTTGGTGGTGATCAGCGGGAATCCCGCCGCCAGGTCGTAGCGCAACTGGTGGCCGAACAGGCTCCGGGTGCCCGTTCCCGTGCGGTCGGCCTTGGGGGTGCCCTGCTCCAGGACGAGTCGGAGCAGGTCCTCGTACGGGGTGGGGACGGTCATGACCGGCAGTCTACGTTCGAGTCGCCTGCGCGGCCTGCGCGGCCAGGATCTTCTCGGTGAGCTCGGGGCGGCAGATCAGGACGTCCGGGGAGTGGGTGTCGGGCTTGTTGAACCGGATCGGCGTCCCGTCGAGGCGGGAGGCGTGCAACCCCGCAGCCAGGGCGACGCCGACCGGCGCGGCCTGGTCCCACTCGTCCTGCCCACCGGCGTGGAGGTAGGCGTCCGCGTCGCCGAGCAGGACCGAGAGCATCTTGGCACCGGCCGAGCCCATGGGCCGCACCTCCAGGCCGACCGCGTCCGCGACCTGGAGCGCCCCCGGCGGGGGGTTGTTGCGGCTGATGACCATGGTCCCCGAATGGGGGCCGTCCACGTGGTCGACCTGGTCGGAGCGGAACACGCGCCCCGAGTCGGGGAGCCCCACGGAGGCGACGGTGGGCTGCCCGTCGACGACGAGCGCGACGTGGACCGACCAGTCCGAGCGGCCCGTGGAGAACTCCTTCGTGCCGTCGATCACGTCGGTGATCCAGACGCGGGATTTGTCCAGCCTGCTGAGATCGTCGGAGACCCCCTCGGAGAGCGTCCCGTCATCCGGGCGGTGCACGGCCAGCACCTCGTCGGTCCAGTTCTGCGCCACCTCGTTGGCGACACGGGCGAGCGAACGCCCGCGGAGCAGCCCCCCGGCGCGCGTCCCCCGGACGATGTCCCCGATCCCTGTGGCGAGGAAACAGGCGAGGTCGTCGTCGTCGAGTTCGCGCGTGCTGTCGCTCTGCATGCTCACGGTCTTGCGCATGCCGACACTCTACGGAGGTGGGGCGCGGGTCGGGCCGATGTCGTACGTGTGCGACATCATGAGTTCATGTCCGACGCACTGGAGCGGTTCCACCCGGCCACGGCCTCGTGGTTCCGTGGGGCGTTCGACCGGCCCACCCCCGCGCAGGCGGGGGCGTGGGCGTCCCTGGCGAGCGGTGCCCACACGCTCGTCGTGGCCCCCACGGGGTCGGGCAAGACCCTCTCGGCGTTCCTGGACTCGCTCGACCGACTCATGTTGGGCGGCGGCCACAGCACCAGTACCAGCACCAGTACCAGTACCAGTACCAGCACCAGTACCAGCGACGGTGACAGCACAGGCGCACCCCCGCCCGGCACCCGTGTGCTCTACATCTCCCCGATCAAGGCGCTGGCCGTGGACGTCGAGCGCAATCTCCGGGCGCCGCTCGCCGGGATCGCGCGCGAGGCCGCGTCCCTGGGCGTGGAGACCGCGGAGGTGACGGTGGGGATCCGCACCGGTGACACGCCGCCCGAGGAACGCCGGCGGCAGCGGTCGCGGCCACCGCACGTGTTGGTCACCACCCCCGAGTCGCTCTTCCTGCTCCTCACCTCGGCCGCACGGGAGACCCTGGCCACGGTCGACACGGTGATCATCGACGAGATCCACGCGGTGGCCGCCAGTAAGCGCGGCGCCCACCTCGCCCTCAGTCTCGAGCGACTGGACGACCTGCTGGACACCCCCGCCCGGAGGGTGGGCCTGTCCGCCACCGTCCGGCCGCACTCCGAGGTGGCCCGCTTCCTCGCGGGCGAGCGGCCGGTGACCGTGGTGGCGCCGGGATCCGACAAGCGCTTCGAGCTCACGGTCCGGGTGCCCGTGGAGGACATGGCGGACCTGTCCTCGGCCGGCTCGGACGTCACCGCTCCGCCCGGGACGCCGGGCGAGGGGTCGATCTGGCCGCACGTCGAGCGTCAGGTGGTGGACCTGTTCACGGCGCACCGCTCGACGATCGTGTTCGTCAACTCCCGCCGCCTGGCCGAGCGGCTGACCGCGCGGCTCAACGAGATCCACGCCGAGGACACCGATCCGGGCTCCCTGCCGCCGGCGCCGGCCCGCCCACCCGCGCAGATCATGGTGCCGTCCGAGGTCTCGCGCGGCGCCCCCGCGGAGCTGGCCATGGCCCATCACGGATCGGTGTCCAAGGAGCGACGGGCGCTCATCGAGGACGCCCTCAAATCGGGTCGGCTGCGCGCGGTGGTGGCCACCTCGTCGCTCGAGCTGGGCATCGACATGGGCGCGGTGGACCTGGTCGTGCAGGTCGAGTCCCCACCGTCCGTGGCCTCGGGGCTCCAGCGGGTGGGCCGCGCCGGTCACCAGGTCGGCGAGGTCTCCCGCGCGGCCGTGTTCCCCAAGCACCGCGCCGACCTCCTCCACAGTGCGGTGACCGTGGAGAGGATGGTCGCCGGCGCGATCGAGACGATGTCGGTCATCACCAACCCGTTGGACGTCCTCGCGCAGCAGACGGTGGCCGCGTGCGCGCTCGAGTCGATCGACGTCGAGGACTGGTTCGCCGCCGTGCGTCGGACCGCCCCGTTCGTCGGGCTGCCGCGGTCGGCGTTCGAGGCGACACTCGACATGTTGGCGGGCAAATACCCGTCGGCGGACTTCGCCGAGCTCAAGCCCCGCCTGGTGTGGGACCGCGACGCCGGGACCCTGACCGGTCGCCCGGGTGCGCAGCGTCTCGCCGTCACCTCGGGCGGCACCATCCCCGACCGCGGGCTGTTCGGCGTGTTCATGGTGGGGGAGAAGGCGACGCGGGTCGGTGAGCTCGACGAGGAGATGGTCTACGAGTCCAGGGTCGGCGACGTGTTCGCCCTCGGGGCCTCGAGCTGGCGGGTCGAGGAGATCACGCACGACCGGGTGCTGGTCACGCCCGCGCCCGGCGGGACGGGACGCCTGCCGTTCTG
>NZ_JAALEE010000560.1:0-3540 GCF_014145265.1 Dietzia sp. CW19
GGGCTGGTTGTCGGGGGGAGCGTGGTTCGGACAAAACACACTGTTGGGTGTCTGAGACAGCACCGTGAGCATCCCTGGTTGTTGGGGGTGTGGGTTGTTTCTGATGGCACTGATTCCCGAGATGCTCTTTTTGGCCGGTTGGCTGGGGGTGTGGGTGGGGTTGGTGTGTGTTGTTTGAGAACTGCACAGTGGACGCGAGCATCTTTAATTGTTTGTGAATGTAAGTGTGTAAGAGCACACGGTGGATGCCTTGGCACCAAGAGCCGATGAAGGACGTAGGAGGCTGCGATAAGCCTCGGGGAGCTGCCAACCGAGCTGTGATCCGAGGGTGTCCGAATGGGGGAACCCAGCGCGCGTGATGGCGTGTTACCCACATCTGAATACATAGGGTGTGTGGAGGGAACGCGGGGAAGTGAAACATCTCAGTACCCGCAGGAAGAGAAAACAACAGTGATTCCGTCAGTAGCGGCGAGCGAACGCGGAAGAGGCTAAACCGCATGCGTGTGATACCCGGCAGGGGTTGCGTGTGTGGTGTTGTGGGGCATGATGTCCTGGTTCTGCCGGATCAGGCGCTTGATAGTCCGCGGGTTAGGGGAACGACTTGGAAGGGTCGGCCGTAGAGGGTGAGAGTCCCGTACCTGAAAACTTTGTGGCTGGGCGATTTGTGTTCCCAAGTAGCAGCGGGCCCGTGAAATCTGCTGTGAATCTGCCGGGACCACCCGGTAAGCCTAAATACTCCTTGGTGACCGATAGCGGATTAGTACCGTGAGGGAATGGTGAAAAGTACCCCGGGAGGGGAGTGAAATAGTACCTGAAACCGTGTGCTTACAATCCGTCAGAGGCTTTCGGGCTGATGGCGTGCCTTTTGAAGAATGAGCCTGCGAGTTAGTGGTATGTCGCGAGGTTAACCCGTGTGGGGAAGCCGTAGCGAAAGCGAGTCCTAATAGGGCGAGTATAGTGGCATGCTCTAGACCCGAAGCGGAGTGATCTACCCATGGCCAGTGTGAAGCGACGGTAAGACGTCGTGGAGGCGCGAACCCACTTAGGTTGAAAACTGAGGGGATGAGTTGTGGGTAGGGGTGAAAGGCCAATCAAACTCCGTGATAGCTGGTTCTCCCCGAAATGCATTTAGGTGCAGCGTCGCATGTTTCACCTCGGAGGTAGAGCTACTGGATGGCCGATGGGCCCTACAAGGTTACTGACGTCAGCCAAACTCCGAATGCCGAGGTGTGAGAGTGCGGCAGTGAGACTGTGGGGGATAAGCTTCATAGTCGAGAGGGAAACAGCCCAGATCGCCGGCTAAGGCCCCTAAGCGTGTACTAAGTGGAAAAGGATGTGGGATCGCTGAGACAGCCAGGAGGTTGGCTTAGAAGCAGCCACCCTTGAAAGAGTGCGTAATAGCTCACTGGTCAAGTGGTCCTGCGCCGACAATTTAGCGGGGCTCAAGTACACCGCCGAAGCCGCGGCACTCACACAATAACCTCCTCCGGGCAGGTGTGTGGGTGGGTAGGGGAGCGTCGTGTGGCCATAGAAGCGTCGGAGTGATCCAGGCGTGGAGGCCACACGAGTGAGAATGCAGGCATGAGTAGCGAATGACGAGTGAGAAACTCGTCCGCCGAATGATCAAGGGTTCCTGGGTCAAGCTAATCTGCCCAGGGTGAGTCGGGACCTAAGGCGAGGCCGACAGGCGTAGTCGATGGACAACGGGTTGATATTCCCGTACCCGTGTGTGCGCGCCCATGGTGAATCAGTGATACTAACCGCCCTGAATGGCCTAGAGCATCCTTCGGGATGACGTGGTCTGGATGCGCGGGACCTGATCTGGTAGTAGCCAAGCGATGGGGTGACGCAGGAAGGTAGCTGGGCCAGTCAGTGGTTGTACTGGTGTAAGAGTGTAGGCCGTGACATAGGCAAATCCGTGTCACATCAAGGCTGAGACTTGATGCATACCCGTTGTGGGGAATTCAGTGATCCTATGCTGCCGAGAAAAGCCTCTAGTGAGTTCATACACGGCCCGTACCCCAAACCGACACAGGTGATCAGGTAGAGAATACCAAGGCGATCGAGAGAACTGTGGTTAAGGAACTCGGCAAAATACCCCCGTAACTTCGGGAGAAGGGGGGCCATGCCCGGTGAACATCTTCACGGTGGGAGCTGGGTGTGGTCGCAGAGACCAGAGAGAAGCGACTGTTTACTAAAAACACAGGTCCGTGCGAAGACGTAAGTCGATGTATACGGACTGACGCCTGCCCGGTGCTGGAAGGTTAAGAGGACCGGTTAGCCGCAAGGCGAAGCTGAGAATTTAAGCCCCAGTAAACGGCGGTGGTAACTATAACCATCCTAAGGTAGCGAAATTCCTTGTCGGGTAAGTTCCGACCTGCACGAATGGCGTAACGACTTCTCTGCTGTCTCGACCACAGACTCGGCGAAATTGCACTACGAGTAAAGATGCTCGTTACGCGCGGCAGGACGAAAAGACCCCGGGACCTTTACTATAGCTTGGTATTGGCGTTCGATTCGGTTTGTGTAGGATAGGTGGGAGACTGTGAAGCATGCACGCCAGTGTGTGTGGAGTCGTTGTTGAAATACCACTCTGATCGTATTGGACGTCTAACCTCGGCCCATGATCTGGGTTAGGGACAGTGCCTGGTGGGTAGTTTAACTGGGGCGGTTGCCTCCTAAAGAGTAACGGAGGCGCCCAAAGGTTCCCTCAGCCTGGATGGCAATCAGGTGTTGAGTGCAAGTGCACAAGGGAGCTTGACTGTGAGACTGACACGTCGAGCAGGGACGAAAGTCGGGACTAGTGATCCGGCACCGGCAAGTGGAAGCGGTGTCGCTCAACGGATAAAAGGTACCCCGGGGATAACAGGCTGATCTTCCCCAAGAGTCCATATCGACGGGATGGTTTGGCACCTCGATGTCGGCTCGTCGCATCCTGGGGCTGGAGTAGGTCCCAAGGGTTGGGCTGTTCGCCCATTAAAGCGGCACGCGAGCTGGGTTTAGAACGTCGTGAGACAGTTCGGTCTCTATCCGCCGCGCGCGTAAGAAACTTGAGGAAAGCTGTCCCTAGTACGAGAGGACCGGGACGGACGAACCTCTGGTGTGCCAGTTGTTCCACCAGGAGCATCGCTGGTTAGCTACGTTCGGAAGGGATAACCGCTGAAAGCATCTAAGCGGGAAGCCTGTTCCAAGATGAGGTTTCTCACCACCTTGCGTGGTTAAGGCCCCCCACAGACCATGGGGTTGATAGGCCGGAACTGGAAGCGCAGCAATGCGTGGAGGTGACCGGTACTAATCGGCCGAGGGCTTACACACAAACAAGCCAAAGAATTTGTTACGCGTCCACTGTGCAGTATCTGAAACAACACACCCATCCGCGGTCTCGATCGCGGGTCGGGCCTTGTTTCACAGAGTTACGGCGGCCATAGCGGCAGGGAAACGCCCGGTCCCATTCCGAACCCGGAAGCTAAGCCTGCCAGCGCCGATGGTACTGCACTCGTGAGGGTGTGGGAGAGTAGGTCACCGCCGAACACAACTTCA
>NZ_JAALEE010000066.1:0-8190 GCF_014145265.1 Dietzia sp. CW19
CAGCCCCAGCAGGTCGACGCCGCGTTCCCCCTCCCCGACGACGCCCCCGTGCCGTCGGCGTGAGCGCGCGGGTGCCGGGGTGGTGCGGATGACCGAGCGGGGAGGGGAGCTCCGCGGGCGGGATCCCGCCGACCGGTCGGTGGCGCTCGGGATGCTCGCCGGGGTCCTGGCGTACACGCTCTGGGGCTTCTTCCCCGCGTTCTTCCCGCTGCTCGAGCCCGCCGGTGCGGTCGAGATCGTGGGCCACCGCATCGTGTGGTCGCTGGTGATCATGGCGCTGGTGCTCACCGTCATGCGACGGTGGCGGGAGCTGTGGGCGCTCGACCGCCTCTCGTGGGCGCGGATCGCCGGCGCCGCCGCGTTCATCACCGTGAACTGGGGTGTGTACGTCCACACGGTCAACTCCGAGCGGGTCACCGAGGCGGCCCTGGGATACACGATCAACCCCCTGGTGAGCGTGCTCCTGGGAGTCGTGGCGTTCCGCGAACGGCTGAACCGTCCCCAGGTGTTCGCGGTGGCCCTCGCCGTCGTCGCGGTGGGGGTTCTCACCGTGGGGTACGGACACTTCCCGTACCTCTCGGTGCTCCTGGCGACGAGTTTCGGCCTGTACGGGGTCTTCAAGAAGAAGCTCCGGGTGGACCCGGTGGTGGGGATGACCGGGGAGGTGCTGCTCATCGCGCCGGTCGCGCTCGCCGTTCTGGTGTGGCTGGGCGCGACCGGCGCGGGCACGTTCACCGGACACGGGGCGGGGCACGCGGCGTTGCTCGCCACCTCGGGCCTGGTGACCGTGGTGCCGTTGCTGTTGTTCGCGGTGGCCGCCCAGCGGATACCCCTGGCCACCGTCGGGATGCTGCAGTACATCATCCCGGTCCTGCAGATGGCCTGGGGGATCCTGGTGGTCGGGGAGCGACTGGACGCCGTCCAGTGGACGGGCTTCGCGTTGATCTGGGTGGCGGTGATCGCGTTCACGCTGGCGGGACGGTCACGCCGCCGGACGCGTGCTGGCGTTTCGGGTCGTGTCGGATAACCGACCTACACTGGGCCGGACAAGCCGTAGGAGGAATGCTGCGTGGGCGGATCCCAGTTCGTGCATCTGCACAATCACACCGAGTTCTCGATGCTCGACGGGATGGCGCAGATCAACCCGATGTTCGCCGAGGCCTCCAGGCTCGGGATGCCCGCGGTGGGCATGACCGACCACGGCAACATGTACGGGTCCTCGGACTTCTACAAGCAGGCCGTCAAGACCGGGATCAAGCCGATCATCGGCATCGAGGCGTACGTCGCACCCGAGTCGAGGTTCAACAAGAAGCGCGTGCTGTGGGGGGAGAAGCACCAGAAGGGTGACGACGTCGCCGGTTCGGGCGCCTACACCCACATGACCATGGTCGCCGAGAACGCGACCGGCCTGCGCAACCTGTTCCTGCTGTCCTCGCTGGCCTCGTACGAGGGGCAGTTGGGCAAGTGGGCGCGGATGGACGCCGAGATCCTGGCCGAGCACTCCGAGGGGATCATCGCCACATCGGGTTGTCCCTCCGGCGAGATCCAGACCCGCCTGCGCCTGGGCCATCACAAGGAGGCCTACGAGGCGGCCGAGAAGTGGCAGTCGATCTTCGGGAAGGACAACTTCTTCCTGGAGCTCATGGACCACGGGATCGACATCGAGCGGCGGGTCCGCGAGGACCTGCTCAAGCTCGGCAGGGACCTGGGCATGCCGCCGCTGGTGACGAACGACTGCCACTACGTCACCCGCGAGCAGTCCCACGCGCACGAGGCGATGCTGTGCGTGCAGACGGGCAAGACCCTCGCCGACGAGAACCGCTTCAAGTTCGACGGCGACGGGTACTTCCTCAAGTCCGCGGCCGAGATGCGCGCCCAGTGGGACTCCGAGGTCCCCGGCGGGTGCGACAACACGTTGTGGATCGCCGAACGCGTCCAGCCGTACGACGAGATCTGGGCGCCCAAGGACCGGATGCCCAAGTTTCCCGTGCCTGCGGGGGAGACGGAGGACTCCTGGCTCGCCCGCGAGGTCCACAAGGGCCTGCAGTGGCGTTTCCCCGCGGGGGTTCCGCAGGAGTACCTGGACCGCGCGGAGTTCGAGCTCGAGGTGATCAAGGGCAAGGGGTACCCCGGGTACTTCCTCGTGGTCGGTGACCTCATCGAGTACGCCCGCTCCATCGGGATCAAGGTCGGACCGGGTCGAGGGTCCGCGGCGGGTGCGCTGGTGGCGTACGCGCTCAAGATCACCAACATCGACCCTATCGAGCACGGCCTGCTGTTCGAGCGGTTCCTCAACCCGGAGCGCCCGTCCGCGCCCGATATCGATATCGACTTCGACGACCGTCGACGCGGCGAGATGATCCGCTACGCCAGCGACAAGTGGGGCGCCGACAAGATCGCCCAGGTCATCACGTTCGGCACCATCAAGACCAAGGCCGCCATCAAGGACGCCGCGCGCGTGAACTTCGGCCAACCCGGGTACGCGATCGCCGACCGGATCACCAAGGCCCTGCCACCGGCGATCATGGCCAAGGACATCCCCCTGTCGGGCATCACCGACCCCAAGCACGAGCGGTACGGCGAGGCCTCGGAGGTCCGCCAGCTCATCGAGACCGACCCGGACGTCAAGCGGATCTACGACACGGCCCGCGGACTCGAGGGCATGGTCCGGCAGGCGGGGGTCCACGCGTGCGCGGTGATCATGTCCTCCGAGCCGCTGCTCGACGTGATCCCCATGTGGAAGCGCGCGCAGGACGGCGCCCTGATCACCGGGTGGGACTACCCCTCGTGTGAGGACATCGGCCTGCTCAAGATGGACTTCCTGGGCCTGCGCAACCTCACCGTGATCGGGGACTGCCTGGAGAACATCAAGTCCAACCGTGGCGAGGAGATCGACCTCGACACGCTCAGCACCGACGACCAGGCGACCTACGACCTGCTGGCCAGCGGCGACACCCTCGGCGTGTTCCAGCTGGACTCCGGTGGCATGCGTGAGCTGCTCAAGCGCATGAAGCCGACGGGGTTCAACGACATCGTGGCCGCCCTCGCGCTGTACCGGCCCGGCCCCATGGGGATGGGGACGCACTGGAACTACGCCGACCGCAAGAACGGCAAGCAGGAGCTGGTGCCGATCCACCCGGAGCTGGAGGAGCCGCTCCGGGTGATCCTCGGCGAGACCCACGGTCTGATCGTGTACCAGGAGCAGATCATGGCCATCTCCCGCGAGCTCGCGGGATACACCGCCGGTGAGGCCGACGGCTTCCGCAAGGCCATGGGCAAGAAGAAGGCCGAGGTCCTGGCCGCCGAGTACGAGAAGTTCTCGGGCGGAATGTTCGAGCGCGGTTTCTCCAAGGAGGCCGTGGACGCCCTGTGGGGGACCATCGAGCCCTTCGCCTCGTACGCGTTCAACAAGTCCCATGCGGCCGGCTACGGGCTGGTGTCCTTCTGGACCGGCTACCTCAAGGCCAACTATCCGGCGGAGTACATGGCCGCCCTGCTCACCTCCGTGGGTGACGACAAGGACAAGGCCGCGCTGTACCTGTCCAACTGCCGGCAGATGGGGATCCGGGTCCTGCCGCCGTCCGTCAACGAGTCGCTCACCAACTTCGCCTCGGTGGGCACGGACATCCGGTTCGGTATGGGTGCGGTCCGCAACGTCGGTTCGCACGTCGTGGACTCCGTCGTGGCCGCCCGTACGGAGAAGGGGGCGTTCACCGACTTCTCCGACTACCTGGCCAAGATCGACCAGACCGCGTGCACCAAGAAGGTCACGGAATCGCTGATCAAGGCCGGCGCGTTCGACTCCCTGGGGCACCCCCGCAAGGGACTGTTCCTGGTCCACGCCGACGCCGTCGAGTCGGTGATGTCCACCAAGAAGGCCGAGGCGGTGGGCCAGTTCGACCTCTTCGGCGGGGCGGACACGGACGAGACGGGAGGCGCCTCCGCCTTCAGCGACGTCTTCGCGGTCCGCGTGCCCGACGAGGAATGGGAGATCAAGCAGAAGCTGGCGCTCGAGCGGGAGATGCTCGGTCTGTACGTCTCGGGCCACCCGCTCGACGGGTTGGAGTCCGCGCTCGCCGCCAAGACCGACACGTCGATCGCGACCATCCACGAGGGCGAGCTCGCGCACGGCACCGCGGTGACCATCGGCGGGATCATCTCCGGTGTGGACCGGCGGGTCAACAAGAACGGCGAACCGTGGGCGATCGTGACCATCGAGGACTTCAACGGGAGCGTCGAGGTGCTCTTCTTCCCCAAGACGTACCGGCTCGCGGCGCTGGACATCGCCGAGGACGCGGTCGTCCTGGTCAAGGCGCGCATCAACATCCGCGAGGACCGGGTGTCGGTGTTCGGCGACACCCTCGAGGTGCCGGACCTGGTCGTGGGCGGCAACGGCGCCCCGCTGGCGCTGACCCTGCCCACCCGGATGTGCACCATCGAGACCGTTACCGCCCTCAAACAGGTGCTCGGCCGACACCCCGGACCCTCCGACGTCCACCTGCGGCTGGTCAACGGGAACTCCTCGACGGTGTTGCGACTGGACGACCATCTGCGGGTGGAGACGTCCTCCTCGCTCATGGGGGATCTCAAGGCGCTGCTCGGGCCGGGTTGTCTCACCGGATGACCAGTTGGCGGTGACGGACCGCACGGTGGGACACTGGTCGTCGTGACCGTCACCGACTCCGCCGCGACCCAGGTAGTGACCCCAGACGACATCGACATCGCCGCCCGCCGCATCGGCGACGTGATCCTCGCGAGCGAACTGCACCAGAGCGAGCGGTTGAGCGAGCAGACCGGCGCGACCATCCTGCTCAAGCGCGAGGACCAGCAGGCGGTGCGGTCGTACAAGATCCGGGGCGCGTACAACCTGATGTCGCAGTTGACCGGTGACGAGCGCAGCGCGGGCGTGGTGACGGCGAGCGCCGGCAACCACGCCCAGGGCGTCGCGTTCGCCTGCCGGAGCCTCGGGATCAACGGCCGCATCTACGTCCCCACCAACACCCCCAAGCAGAAGCGGGATCGGATCCTCGCCCACGGTCGCAACTGGGTGGAGCTGGTGGTCACCGGCGTCAACTTCGACGCCGCCCAGACCGCGGCCCGCGCCGACGCCGAGCGGACCGGTGCGACGATGGTCCCGCCGTTCGACCACCCGGACACCATGGCCGGTCAGGGAACCATCGCGGCGGAGATCCTGGCGCAGCTCGACCGGGTCCCCGATGCGGTGGTGGTGCCGGTCGGCGGCGGCGGTCTGGTGGGCGGGCTCGCCACCTACCTGGCGGAGTACGCGCCCGACTGCAAGATCATCGCGGTGGAACCCGCGGGAGCGCCCTCTCTGACCCGGGCTCTCGAGGCGGGCGAGCCCGTCACCCTCGACACCGTGGACACTTTCGTCGACGGTGCGTCGGTGGCACGGCTCGGGGATTTCCCGTTCGGGGTGATCTCGTCGATGACCGAGCGGATCCAGGTCCTCACCGTGGACGAGGGTGCGGTGTGTACGGCGATGCTGGAGCTGTACCAGAACGAGGGGATCATCTCCGAGCCCGCCGGCGCGCTGGCGGTCACCGCACTCGAGCAGCTCGAGATCGACGAGGGCGCGACGGTCGTCTGCATCATCTCGGGCGGTAACAACGACGTCTCGCGGTACAGCGAGATCATTGAACGCTCGTTGGTGCACCAGGGGCTGAAGCACTACTTCCTGGTCAAGTTCCCCCAGGAGCCCGGCCAACTGCGTCGATTCCTCGACGAGGTGCTGGGTCCGGAGGACGACATCACGCAGTTCGAGTACCTCAAGCGCAACAACCGCGAGTACGGGGCCGCCCTCGTGGGTATCGAACTCGGCTCCGCCACGGGCCTGCACTCCCTGCTCGAGCGGATGGAGGCCTCCCGGATCGACTGTGAGCGGCTCGAGCCCGGCACCGCGGCGTACGAGTACCTGACCTGAGGCCCGTCTACCCGGTGTCCGGGCGGGTGCGCACCACCGCGAACCCGAACGCCTGACAGAAGACCGAGTCCTCGTCGACCACCGCCCCCGAGGCCAGCACCGCCTCGCCGGCCACCGGGACCCTGCTCGGCTCGGTTCCCAGGTTCACCACCAGGGCGAGCGATCCGCGGTGGACGATCAGCCAGCGGCCGTCGTCGGCCTCGACCCCGCACCGCACGCGGACCGACCCGAGCCACGGATCGGTCAGCTCGGGCTCGGCCCGCCGGAGGGCGATGAGTGCGCGGTACCCCCGGAGGATCTCGGCGTGCTGGTCCCGGGTCTGCTCGGACCGGTCCAGCACCGACCGCCGGAACGTCTCCGGGTCCTGGGGGTCGGCCACCGTGGCCGGGTCCCATCCCATCTCGGCGAACTCGCGGGTCCGGCCCCGGCGCACGGCGTCGGCGAGCTCGGGCTCGGGGTGCGAGGTGAAGAAGCAGAACGGGGTACGCGCGCCCCATTCCTCGCCCTGGAACAGCATCGGCGTGAAGGGGGAGCACAGGACGATCGCGGCCTTGGCCAGCTGCTGCGCGGGTGAGAGGTTCACGGAGGGCCGGTCACCCGCGGCGCGGTTGCCCACCTGGTCGTGGGTGAGCGTGTACGCCACGAACCGGCTGCCCGGGACCCGTCCGACATCCAGCGGGCGGCCGTGGACCCGCCCCCGGAACGCCGACCACGTCCCGGCGTGGAGGAACGCCCCGGTGAGGACCTGCCGGAGTGACTCGAGTGACCCGAAGTCCGAGTAGTAGCCCTGGCGTTCACCGGAGACCGCGGCGTGGACCGCGTGGTGCACGTCGTCGTCCCACTGTCCGGTGAGGCCCAGTCCGCCGCCCTCTCTCGCGGTGACCAACCGGGGGTCGTTCTGGTCCGACTCCGCGATCAGCGACAACGGTCGCCCGAGGTGGGCGGAGAGGGACTCGACCTCCACCGCCAGCTGCTCGAGCAGGTGCACGGCCGAGGCGTCGTGCAGGGCGTGGACCGCGTCCAGGCGCAGGGCGTCCACGTGGAACTCGTCGAACCAGCGCAGGGCGTTGTCGATGATGTACCGGCGCACCTCGCCCGAGTGGCGGCCGTCGAGGTTGAGCCCCGATCCCCACGGCCCGTCGGCGGCGGACAGGTACGGGCCGAACTCGGGCAGGTAGTTCCCCGACGGCCCGAGGTGGTTGTAGACCACGTCAAGACACACTCCCAGTCCGCGGGCGTGGCAGGCGTCCACGAACTGCTGGAACGCGTCCGGTCCTCCGTACGGCTCGTGCACGGCGAACCACGCCACCCCGTCGTAACCCCAGCCGTACTCGCCGTTGAACGCGTTGACGGGCATCACCTCGACCATGTCCACGCCCAGCTCCACCAGGTCGTCGAGGTACTCGATCGCGCTGGTCAGGGTGCCACCGGGGGAGAAGGTTCCCACGTGCATCTCATACAGGAGTGACCCGGCCAGTTGCCGACCCGTCCAGGCCGAGTCGGTCCAGCGCGTCGCGTCCACCCGGTGCACCCGCGAGAGCCCGTGCACGCCGTCGGGCTGACGCGCCGACCGCGGGTCGGGACGCGCGTCGCTCACCTCGCCGTCGTCGCCCGTCACCACGAACCCGTAGTCCCTGCCCTGCTCGCGGACGACGGTCGAGGCCCACCAGCCGTCGGCGGTGCGGTGCATGGCGATCGGATCGGCGTCGGCGGAGTCCAGGACCAGGCCGACGGCCTCGGCTGTCGGCGCCCAGACGGAGAACGTGTCACTGCTCGGGAAGGTCACACCCCCAGGGTAGGGAAAACCACCGGGGGCGGGGCGGCGATACTGGTCCCATGACCGACCCCGGGACACGTGTGCTCAGGCTGGCCGCCGGCCCGGACGTCACCGGCGAGTACGAGGAGAAGCGCTCGAGGTTCCTCGCCGTGGTGAGGAGGTGCGACGACGAGGAGGCCGCCCGCGACCTGATCGCCGACCTCCGCCGTGCCCATCCGGCCGCGCGCCACCACTGCAGCGCCTTCCTGGTGGACGTGCCGGGGTCGAGCCGGATCGAGCGCTCGAACGACGACGGCGAACCCTCCGGAACCGCCGGCACCCCCATGCTGGAGGTCCTGCGCGGCAGTGGGCTCACCGGGGTGAGCGCGGTGGTCGTGCGGTGGTTCGGCGGCACCCGGTTGGGCACGGGCGGTCTGGTCCGGGCGTACGGTTCCGCGGTGTCGGCCGCCCTCGACCGGGCGTGGCGGACGGG
>NZ_JAALEE010000067.1:0-2803 GCF_014145265.1 Dietzia sp. CW19
CGTGGCCGCGAGCATCCCCGCGGTCAGCGACTCGGCGGTCGCCAGGGTCCACCCGCGCCCGCCGAGTGCGGCCACCGCGGCCGCGGCACCCGGATCGGGGAGATCAGTGGAGGTCATGGCAACCCGGGCCGGGGGGCTCAGTGCCCGGCCCTGGCGGCCTGACGCGCCTTCACCAGGTAATCGATACCCGTGTAGACGGTCAGGACCAGCGCCACGCCGATCACGGCCCATTCGACGGGCCAGACCCAGTGCGGTAGCGGGAGGATCAGCATGCCCAGCCCCAGGGTCTGGGTCACGGTCTTGAGCTTGCCACCCTTACTGGCCGCCACCACGTGGTCGACGCCGAACAGACGCCAGAGGGTGATCCCCACCTCGCGGACGAGGATCACGATCGTCACCCACCAGAACAGCTCGTGGACCAGGGACAGCGAGATCATCGCCGCCGCCATGAGCGCCTTGTCCGCGATCGGGTCGGCGATCTTGCCGAAGTCCGTCACCAGACCCAGCCGCCGGGCGAGGTACCCGTCCACGTAGTCGGTCGCCATCGCGAACACGAAGACGACGAACGCACCCACCCGCCACCACGGGTCCTGCGCGTCGGCCACGAAGAACAGGACCACGAACACCGGGACCAACACGATCCGCAGGACGGTGAGCACGTTGGCGATGTTGAGTACGGGGACCTCGGCGCCGGGGCGTCCGTCATCGGTGATGGGAAGTGTCACCCCCTCACCTTAGCGAGACCCGGCCGAATACCCTTGATCCGACAACACCCCCGCAGCGACCAGGAAGGACCACACCGATGCCGCTCTTCGCAGTCGACTACCGGTACGAGCCCGAGCAGACCGATGACCGGGAGGCCAACAAGCCCGCCCATCGCGAGTGGCTCTCCGCCCGGGTCGACGCGGGATCGATCCGGTCGGTGGGTCCGTACACGGACGGCTCGGGCGCCCTGCTCGTCGTCGAGGCCGCCGATTCCGACACCGCCCGCGCACTGGTGGCGCAGGACCCCCACTGTCTGCGCGGAATGGTCTCCGAGGTCACCGTCCGGGAGTGGATGCCGGTGTACGGCGCGCTGGCCTGAGACCGCGCGGTTCAGCCCACCGGCGCCTCGTCCAGGTTCTCGCTCCCGGCAGGCAGGTCTCCCGGGTCCTCCTCGGGCGGGGTGCCGCCCTTGATCATCCAGATGACCGACCCCAGCTCCTCCGGCTTGACCAGCACGTCGCGGGCCTTCGAGCCCTCCGAGGGTCCGACGATGTCGCGGGACTCCATCAGGTCCATGAGCCGACCCGCCTTGGCGAACCCGACGCGGAGCTTGCGCTGCAGCATCGAGGTGGACCCGAACTGGCTGGAGACCACGAGCTCGACGGCCGCGAGCAGGTCGTCGAGGTCGTCCCCGATGTCGCCGTCGATGTCCTTCTTGGACTCCTCCTTGGCGGCGGTGACGGTGTCGTCGTAGTCGGGCTCCGCCTGGTTCTTGGCGTAGTCCACGACCTCGTGGATCTCCTCGTCGGTGATGAACGCACCCTGCATGCGGACGGGTCGCGACGCCCCCATCGGGATGAAGAGACCGTCACCCATCCCGATCAGCTTCTCCGCCCCCGCCTGGTCCAGGATGACCCGCGAGTCGGTGAGCGAGGACGTGGCGAAGGCCAGACGCGACGGCACGTTGGTCTTGATGAGACCCGTGACCACGTCGACGGACGGGCGCTGCGTGGCCAGCACCAGGTGGATCCCGGCGGCACGGGCCTTCTGGGTGATCCGCACGATCGCGTCCTCGATGTCACGCGGCGCGGTCATCATGAGGTCGGCGAGTTCGTCCACCACCGCGACGATGTACGGATACGGGCGGTACACCCGTTCGCTGCCGGGCGGGGTCGTGATGGCACCGGACTTGACCCGTTCGTTGAAATCGGTGATGTGGCGCACGCGGGTGGACTTCATGTCCTGGTAGCGCTGTTCCATCTCCTCGACCAACCACGCCAGCGCGGCGGCCGCCTTCTTGGGCTGCGTGATGATCGGGGTGATCAGGTGTGGGATCCCCTCGTACGGCGTCAGCTCGACCATCTTGGGATCCACGAGGATCAGGCGCACCTCGTCCGGTGTCGCGCGGGTGAGCAACGACACGAGCATCGAGTTGACGAAGCTGGACTTACCCGAACCGGTCGAGCCGGCCACCAGGAGGTGCGGCATCTTGGACAGGTCGGCGGTGACGAAGTCCCCCTCGATGTCCTTGCCCAGTCCGATGAGCATCGGGTTGTGCTTGGTGGCGGTCTTGGGGTCGGTGAGCACGTCGGCCAGCCTCACCAGCTCCCGGTCGAGGTTGGGGACCTCGATGCCCACCGCGGACTTGCCGGGGATCGGGGCGAGGAGACGGACGTTGTCCGTGGCCACCGCGTAGGCGATGTTCCGGTGCAGCGCCGTGATCTTCTCGACCTTGACGCCGGGGCCGAGTTCGACCTCGTAGCGCGTGACCGTCGGCCCGCGGGTGAACCCGGTGACCGCGGCGTCGATCTTGAACTGCTCGAGGACGCCCTGGATGGCGTCGATCATCTGGTCGTTGGACTCGCTGCGCTCCTTGGGCGGGTCCCCCGCGGTCAGCAGGCTGACGGGCGGCAGGGTGTACTCGACGCCGTTGAGCAGTTGCTTCTGGGAGTCGAGGCGCTCGACATCGCTGTCCGCTGCGGTGTGGGTGGACGGGGTGTTGGTCTGCGGCACCTCGGTCGTGCCGCCGGATCCGCGCGCCTCCGCCGGGCGGACGGTGGCCCCGTTGTTGGCGTCCCCGACCGGCGCGCCCGCACCC
>NZ_JAALEE010000561.1:0-735 GCF_014145265.1 Dietzia sp. CW19
TGCTATCCGAAGCACGTCCCTAACACACTGAGGCATTCTCCGAGCAGTCGGCCGGGGCAAGCCGTCCAGGTCTCAGCGCTTCGCATGGGGCGACCGGACAACAGGTCACCCTCTGGGGCCAGCTATGCGCCGACGGAGAGCATGTTGGCGACGTACCCGAGCACAATTCCCAACAGCAGGACGAACACTCCGAGCCACACCCACTTACGGTCACCCGGGAACTGACCCTCGAGGAACTGCCGCAATGCCGCCCGCTCGGCCACGGCCCCGGGGCCGACCTGCTCCACTAATCGCTCCCGCGTCTCAGGGGTCACTCTCGGCAGCGAAATCCGGCCGCCACCGAATCCCGGCATCGAGGTCCGGATTTGCTCCAGCGACGTCAGATGATCTTGCTTTTTCTGCTCGGCAGCGATAAGGCCGTTCCGCAACGATCGGACATTCCGAAGCGTCCCCGTCGTTTCGTAGACGACCAGGGCCCCGCCGCCGAGCTGAGCAGCAAAGGCAGCGGAGTGCAAAACGTAGAGGGTCGTCGACATATAACTGAGGGTAGAGGTCTGCTATGACACGACCGAGCTGCCGCCGTCTCTCTGGGGTACACCCGTGCGGGACGGTCGGGGGACCGCCATTCGTGCTGTGGAGCTGACCTCTCAGTGGCGGTCTTCCGAGACCGCTCATTTGCGGCACAGAAGAGCCTTATTGGAGCCCGAAGGCTCCGCCGCTGATCAGAATGAAGGC
>NZ_JAALEE010000561.1:1022-3268 GCF_014145265.1 Dietzia sp. CW19
TTTTTGCGTCGTCGTCATCGTCATCGGTCCCTCGCCAGGACTGCCACGCGGCCCACAGTCCCAAGCCGAGTGGGATCAGTCCGAAGTAGGGGATGGCCTCTGGGGGCAGGAATGCGCCCGCGCCCAGGGAGACGAGTACAGCGGCGCCGAGGATGCCGACGAACCCGAGATACTGGCCGACCAGGATGCGTGCGGTGGTTCCACGTTGGCCTGCGCCGCGGGCGAAGAACAGTGAGAGGACGATGATGTCGTCGATGTTGGTGGCGATGAACAGGCCGATCGCCTGCAAGGCCGAGGTCAGGATCACGCGCCCGACCCCGTGTCGCAACAACCCGGCGCTGAGCAGGCTGGGTCCAGGCAGGAGGCGTTCTCGTTGACGGCGAGGGTGACCTCGACCAGGGAGGCTAGTGACTGCGCCAGGTGCGGATCTGCGATCTCATAGCGGGTCTGGCGGCCTTCGGGCACGGCGACCGCGATCCCGCAGTCGCGAAGGCACGCCAGATGGTTCGACACGTTCGAACGCGTCAGTTCTAAGTCGCGGGCCAGCTCCGCCGGATAGGCCGGCCGCTCCAGCAACGTCAGCAGTATCCGGGACCGCGTCGGATCGGCCATCGCCCGCCCCAACCGATTCATCACATCCACACGAGAAGCAACAGTCAGCATATGTTGAACTATACAGTGGTCGCTGAACTGTCGAGAAGGCGCCTTAAAAACCTAAAGGATTTCAAGACACCCGACACCGTCCAGGAAAGCGACCACTTTTGAGCAGTTTTCCTGGCTCTACGGCCACCCGCCGGTGTCTCATTAAGTCATCTTGGCGACATCTGTCTCAGGATCGGCCTCGGTAGGGGTTTCTGGGGCAGAATCGGGCCATGAGGCATCTGGGGTACACCCGCGTCAGTACCGCGAGTCAGGACGCGCAGTTGCAGTTGGATGCACTCGTAGATTCCGGGGTTCAGAAGCGCGACGTCTTCTCCGACGTCACCTCGGGGAGCCGGACCGCGATCGAGCGCCCGGGGATGAAGCGGCTGATGGACTACATCGAGCCCGGCGATACCGTCGTGGTGTGGCGCATTGACCGCCTCGGCCGCTCCCTGATCGATGTCCTCAATACCGTGAACCTGCTTCGCGACAAGGGCGTGAAGATCCGGTCGCTCTCGGACGGCATCGACCCGGAGACCACCTCCGGCCGGTTGATGCTGGGCATGCTCGCCACCCTGGCCGAGTACGAGCGCGAGCTCATCACTGAACGCGTCAACGCCGGCATCGCCGCGGCGAAGCAGAACGGCACGAGGTTCGGTCGGCCCCCGGTCGATCCCGCAGTGATCGCCGAAAAACTCGACATCGCCCAGGACGCCCGAAGAAAGGGCCGCACCGCCGCCGAAGCGGCCAGCTTGGTCGGATGGTCCCGCGCCACCCTCTACCGCCACCAGCAAGCCGCCCGAGCCCTCGAGGCGCTCGAGCCTTAATGCAGGTGGCGCCGTCAGGTATCGCCGCTAGAACGCCGCCACCGAGCAGCGCGATTTACCGGTACACCCATACGGGACGGTGGAGGCGCCACCATCGCCCCTGTGCCGCAGGGTTGAATTCGCCTGTTATGACACATCGTCCCGTCGGGTCTAGGGTGTATTGATACACAAGCCCGGGCGAAGGGGTCTTCTGATGGCTGATCGGGTCGGGACGTTGTTGAACCGTTCGGGTGACGGTGGCGAGGAGGTACTCATCGTCAGCCGCGGGAGAGTGCGGACTCGGTTCCGCCGCCGGGACGAGCTGGACTGGAACTTTCGGGTGGAGTCAACGGACTCTGAGAACATCGTCGAGGGGAAGCCGACGGCGGACCCGAAGCCGGCTCGACGAGCCTCGCGTCCGCGCGGGCAGCGGGTGGCGTACGTGCGAGTGTCGGCCGCCGATCAGAACGAGGCGCGCCAGCTCGCGGCGGTGGGGGAGTGCGACCGGGTCTATATCGAAAAACAGTCCGCACGCTCGCGTGCTGACCGCGAGAAGCTCGCCGAGTGCATCGGTTACCTCAGGGACGGTGACGAACTTGTCGTTGCGTCGATGGACCGGCTCGCTCGATCCCTAGTGGATCTCAAGCAGATCGTTGGTGAGATCACCGCGAAGGGCGCGAGCGTGAAGTTCGTCCACGAGCGGGCCACCTACGCCGCCGGCGCCCAGGATCCCCGCGCGGATCTAATGCTCTCTCTGCTTGGCGCCTTCGCGGAGTTCGAGCGAGCCATCATCCGTGA
>NZ_JAALEE010000561.1:3278-23978 GCF_014145265.1 Dietzia sp. CW19
GCGCGTCCTGACCTCCGAGCAGATCGACAAGGCCCGCGACCGCATCGAGGCAGGGGAGGGGCCGTCGGCGATCGCCCGAGATCTCGGAGTGGGTCGATCGACGCTGTATCGCGCACTACAAAGGCAGCCCGGGGCGACGATGTCGTAGGCGAATGCCATAGTGCTCTGAATCACAATCAGATGGAGCGCCGATGAGCTGTCGCAACCTGAACTTGGGGCCGGACGAGGACTGCGCGGAGCACTGCTGCTTGAGCATGTTCGGCAACCCGAGGGAGACAATCGGCGCCAGTGTCATCGGGTTTGATGTCCTTCAGCAAGAAGTAGTGCTGCCAGCCGATCACGAACGCGAGTACTGGGCCGAATTGAGTCGTGCCGAGAGGCTGGTTTGCTTTGACTGCCTCGGCGCCGAGCACCCGCTGAGGCGAGTGCTGGTCTATTGCGAGAGTTCGCTTGGCGTACCGTACTTTCGTCATCGCCCGGGTGAGTCCCCTGAGGGGGACGGCGGGAGGGGGGAATCCTTCTGGCACCAAACGGTCAAAGACGGAGTTGCGAGGTGGGCCGAGGGGCAGCCACTCGTGCAATCAGCGCGAAAGGAGTGGACCACTCCGTCCGGGCGCAGACGAACAGATGTCGGAGTCCAGCTGTCAAGCGGACGTCGCTTCGCAATCGAAATTCAATACAGCCCTATCAGCGAGGAGCTCCATGCTCAGAGGCAAGCCGACTACCAAGCTGACGGGATCACCCCGATTTGGTTTTACTCGATCGATCTCGCGGAACCACGATGGGCCGGGAAGGACCTGACCTTCGGAGTTCGCCTTGGTGCTGTTGATTCCCAGAACCACACGACGGTCAGCTACATCGAGCTAGGCGTTCCATTCACCCGACCGCGGTTACTGGATCCGTACGATCACGCTTCGGCTGAAGACTTCTTGCCGTATGCCAACCCTGAGTGTCCGGGGCGGCTAGGGGTGCTGTGGACTCCGCTTCACCGAGCGCACCTGACTGATCACGGCGTCGAGGTCTCAGCGGATCCGGTTGAAACTAGACGGCAGCGGGATCTGCCTGCTGCAGCTACGGCAGCTCAGCGCCACAACGCTGATCGGCCTAAATTCCCACCCCTCTGGACGAGACTCCCGCGGCGGAAACTCGAAACGAAGCAGCCACCTGAAGTGAGAAAACGGATCCCTGGGCCAACCGATGCGGTCTGTGTCGCATGCGGTGACGTTCTCGACAGCTGTCTGAAAGGGATCGGCCGTCACGTTCTGTGCTAGCGAGAAGGATGTCTCGAATGCGCGCGCCTCGCGCGACGGGCTACCACGACATGTCAACGCTCCACGGTGACCAGGAAGAACATGCCGCGACAAGCTCCAGGCGTGTGTCGCGGTAGAGGATCGTCTTTTGCGACACAACATACGTGGGTCCTTCAGCGCGCCCGGCCGCAGGTTCTCTCCGTCGACCTCCTGATCTCCGATGCCATGGACGTCGCCCGCGAGGCCCCCGGCCCGGGTCAGCCGCTACGGCTCCTGGCAATTCGTGGTGTAACCATGGTTACATGGGCCTAAGTTCGGGAAGGTGCCGACCGGGTGAAGTAGTTCCAGGGCCTCAGCGGACCCGCTAGTGAGTGAAGAGAGTGACATGAGGCAACCGGAGTGCGCGCTGTCCGGCCGAGTCGGGCTTGCAGAGGCGGCGGTCGCGTGCCCGGCATGAATGGTGGCGCTAGAGATTCCGGACCAGGGGAGTGGGTGTTGTTGAGCTACCGGATCCCGCGCGAGCCGTCCACTCCGCGCATCGCCGTGTGGCGCAAGCTCAAGAAGCTCGGGGTCGCCCAGATCGGTGACGGTCTCGTCGCACTCCCAGCCGATGCACGCACGCGGGAGCACCTGGACTGGATCGCCGACGAGGTACTGGAGGCCGGGGGGTCCGCCACCGTGTGGCTGGCACGTCCCGCCGCGCAGGCCCAGGAACGCCAACTCGCCCTATCCATGGCCCGCGACCGGGCAGCCGAGTACCGCGAGGTGCTGGACGACGCCGCTGCGGCCCGCGCCATGGGCGAGACCGAACGCCTGCGCGCGCTCACGCGACTACGCGAGCGACTCCGCCGCATCGCTCGACGCGACTACTTCCCCCCGCCGGAGCGTCAGATGGCCCGGGACGCGGTGGAGGCCCTACACCCCGATCACATCGACCAGGAGAGAACATGAAGTGGTCCACCCGCGCCGGTATCCACATCGACCGCGCCGCATGCGCGTGGCTGATCCGACGCCACATTGACCCCGGGGCCGAGTTCGTGTTCGTCGCCGACCCACTCGAGGTGCCCGACCAGGCGATCCCCTTCGACATGCGTGGCGTCGAACTGGGCCACCACGGTGGCGACTGCAGTTTCGAGACCATCCTGCGCCGGTACGAGCTCACGGACGAGGCGCTATGGAGGATCGCGCAGATCGTGCACGAGGCCGACCTGGAGGACGAGCGGTACGACGCTCCCGAGGCTTCGGGACTGGACGTGGTCCTGCGCGGACTGTCGATGATCGGCAGCGATGAGAACACCCTGGCCGTCTCCGGCCCCGTCTTCGACGGGTTGTACGAGTACTACCGCCGCCAGGGACTGATCGGACGTGATCCCGCATGAGCACCGGACACAATGACGCCGTTCCCGGGGACCCCGGCCCCGCGCCCACGGATCCTCCTCCGCCCGCCCGGGATCTGGTGCCCTTCCGGGACGCCCTTCGGGTGTGGTTCCTGATCTCCCTACAGACCTTCGGCGGCCCGGCCGGACAGATCGCCGTCATGCAGCGCGTGCTGGTCGACGACCGGCGGTGGATCGGGCAACGGCGGTTCAGTCACGCCCTGAACTACTGCATGCTCCTGCCCGGCCCCGAAGCCCAGCAGCTCTCGATCTACCTGGGGTGGCTCCTCAACGGCACCCGCGGCGGGATCGCAGCCGGCACGTTGTTCGTGCTCCCCGGGGTGGTCGCGCTGGGCGCGCTGTCGGCGGTCTACGTCGCCTACGGTGACACCACCGCCGTCTCTGCCGTCTTCGCCGGGCTCGCTCCGGCCGTACTGGCCATCGTCGCCCAGGCCGTACTGCGGGTGGCCGGGAGGTCGCTGACCCACCCGGCCCTGATCGCCCTCGCCGTGGGTGCTTTTGCCGCCCTCGCCGTCTTCGCGGTGCCGTTCCCTGTCGTGATCGCCTTGGCCGCGCTGGCCGGATGGGTGCTCTCGCGCCGGGTCCCGGGCTTCGCTGGCACCCCCCACGGCGGGGACGACCGGTCCGGGCCGGCCCCGGTTATCGCCGATGACGCGCTGCACGATGACCGACCCAGCCGGGGCCGCTTCGTGCGGATTCTGGCGATCGGGCTGGGGTTGTGGGCGGCGCCGATCGCCGCGGTGGTCGCGGTGTTCGGAGTACACAGCATCTTCACGACCCAGGGACTGTTTTTCTCGTTCACCGCCGTGGTGACCTTCGGCGGCGCCTACGCGGTCCTGTCGTTCATCGCCCAGCAGGCGGTGGAGACCTACGGGTGGTTGGCGCCCGGGGAGATGGTGCGCGGCCTGGCCCTGGCCGAGACCACCCCGGGGCCGTTGATCATGGTGGTGCAGTTCGTTGGGTTTCTGGCCGCCTACCGCAACCCCGGCAGCCTGGACCCGTGGGTCGCGGCGGTCCTGGGAGCTCTCCTGGTCACCTGGGTGACTTTCGTCCCCAGCTTCCTGTTCATCCTGCTGGGCGCCCCTTATGTGGAGCGACTACGGCACAACACCGCGATCTCCGCGGCGCTGACCGGCATCACCGCCGCCGTGGTGGGGGTGATCGCCAACCTCGCCCTGTACTTCGCGCTCAACACCCTGTTCACCACCACCGGCAACTGGACCTGGGGACCGGTGCGGATGACCCTGCCCGAGCTCGCGTCGGTGAACCCGGTCGCGGTGGGTATTACCCTCATCGCGTTCGTGATGATCTTCGCGCTGCGCTGGCCGATCCTCCGAGTGCTCGGCGTGTGTGCCGCACTGGGCCTGGCCAGCATTCTGCTTCCCCTGTGAGTTACCGCCAGCGCCCGTCATCCGCCCGGTCAACGACCGGCCTCTGGGAGGGGTCGAGTTCGCGGGATTTACAACTTGGCATCGTTAGCTTGTCGTAACGACTGGGATATCGGCGGATGCGTGGGACACGCTCTGGTGTCGCATCGATGGGGCGCTCTCGGTTGTCTTATTTCGTTTGGGGTTTTGTTCGCGGGGCTGATGCACGAGTAGGTGACATCTGATCTGGCTTGCCCTGCGGGGCAGGCCTGGAAGGATGTTGCTGTGCCCAAGCCCTACCCCCAGGAGTTCCGCGACGACGTCGTCCGCGTCGCCCAGAACCGCGAGGACGGTGTGACTCTCGAGCAGATCGCGGCCGACTTCGGGATCCATCCGATGACCTTGAACAAGTGGATTCGCAAGGCTGACGTCGAAGCCGGGATTGCGCCCGGCACGACCGCCGCGGCGTCCCAGGAACTGCGCGAGGCGAAGCGGCGCGTGCGCCTGCTGGAGCAGGAGAACGAGGTCCTGCGCCGCGCTGCTGCGTACTTGTCCCAGGCGAATCTGCCGGGAAAAGGTGGTACCCGCTCGTGAGCGAGCTCGCCGTTGACGGCATCCCCGTCACGGTGGCGTGTCGGGTACTTGGGATAGCTCGTCAGCCCTACTACCGGTGGCTCAAGCGCCCTGTCACTGATGCCGAGCTCGCCCAGGCGTACCGGGCCAACGCCCTGTTCGACGCGCACCGCGAAGATCCGGAGTTCGGGTACCGATACCTGGCCGATGAAGCCGAGACCGCAGGCGAGAAGATGTGCCGGCGTACGGCCTGGCGGATCTGCTCGGCCGGCGGCTGGACCAGCGCTATCAGCAAGAAGGGCCGGGGTCGGCACCGCAAAGCTGGCCCGCCCGTGCACGACGACCTCGTCGAGCGGGACTTCACCGCGGTCGGTCCGAACGAGCTGTGGCTGACCGACATCACCGAGCACTGGACGGCGGAGGGAAAGCTCTACCTGTGCGCGATCAAGGACGTCTACTCGGGGCGAATCGTCGGGTATTCGATCGACTCGAGAATGAAGTCCCGCCTGGCTATGGCCGCCCTGAACAGCGCCGTCGCCAGGCGGGGCAACGTGACCGGCTGCGTTCTCCACAGCGATAGAGGGTCGCAATTTCGCTCGAAGAAGATGCAGAAGGCCATCACGCGACACGGCATGACCGGATCGATGGGCAGGGTCGGCGCGTGCGGCGACAATGCGGCCATGGAGAGCTTCTTCTCGCTGCTGCAGAACAACGTCCTCGACCGCGGATCCTGGGCCACTAGAGACGAACTCCGAACCGCCGTCGTGCACTGGATCGAACGCACCTACCACCGTCGTAGACGACAAGACCGCCTCGGCAGATTGACCCCCATCGAATTCGAGACAATCATCAACCACGAGGCCCCTCAGGCCGCGTGACTAACCCTGTCACCTAACCGTGCATCAGCCCCGTCGGAAGTACTCTGCCTGTGGCACGTCGCATACAGAGCCTAGGCTTGGTGCATGGACACAGACGCGTTCGCGGTATATCCGATGGTCCCTGCAGAGGATATCAGTGTGAGGAAAGCGATCCTTCAATCTTCGCCTTATGGGTGGCTTGAGCTCGCTGCACTCGCTGGCGAGACCATTGAGTCAGGAGAGCCGGCTTTTATGGTTTCCCATGAGGTGCCACGCACCGAAGGATCGATCCGCACCAAGCAAGAGCAGGAGATCGACGATGTGCGCGCGTTCCTAAAGGCATGGATGGCGCCACAATATCTTGGGGAATTGACTGCGGGAGAGGACCCCAATCTTCCGCCTGACTGCATCGCTGAAGTATTGGGAAGACGGATAGGGGTCGAAACCGCGCAATTGCTGCTCCCCGCCAAGCGGGGCGGAGGAAATTCCATCGGAAAGTGGCACGTTTTTGAACAGTTGAAGAATCGGTTGCTCAAGGAGTCTGGAAAACTAGAATCCCGTCTACGGCAGCATCAGGGATACATGGTAACTGTGTGGTTTAACCCTCAAGGTGAAAGCAGGCTCCCACCAAAATCTCGGGGGGTGGATGAGTTAGTTGAATTCTTAGAAATCATCAGACCCCCGAGCCAATCGATGCTCGACAGTCTAGGGGCGAGGGGCGCGCCCAAGACTATCCCTGCGGATACCGTCATGCAGCACAACGAAGATCAGAGCATTGGATGCACATGGACCCCTTTGCCTGCAACGTTCCGAAGTGGATTTAGAACTGCTCTCGGATTCGACCTGGGGCTCGCATACCACGAGACTTACACACGCTCTGAGCTACGCGATGAGCTGAAGCGAGTTGCGCGCCAGCACGATGACTCGAGGTCAGAAATTCTCTTAATCACTATTGCCGCATGCACTCGATCGGGCATGAACTTCCCCTCGTCGGCGCTATTGGCAGACTCGCTATTCAACGACCCATTCCCCTTAGGCGAGTGGGCACCTAGCCACATTGGGACAATCGTGATCCACGATGCGAGGAATGGCCGACTACGGTGTATTCACGGCGAACTGCCATTTAATGATCATGGCGTCGAATAGAGGCTGGTTACAGGCGTGCCTTCAGCCGCTCCGAAAGGAACATGGCACCGAACGCCTGACAAGGTAGGAGAAGGACTTGGTACAGCCCGCGCTCAGCGCATCGATCAAAGTCATCCTCAATCGGTAGCTCGTGACAAGCTCGTTGAGGTGTCGTTAATCCATTCCTTCAGGGGGTCCAGCTGGAGGGCGACACCATACGCCACAACGCGTTTTGACGATTCTCTGTACACTCGACCATCGTCGTCGACCTCGGTTACGGAATCTATCACCGCGTAGGATTCTATGTTGGTGGTAACGACCCCAGTTATCATCTCAGGTTGATCGGGAAAGAACACAGGTGAACCACTTAGACCGGCTGGGGCAGGAATGCTCATCTCAGAGGCCTCATACTGGCGCCCCGCCGGGTCCGCGTACGGCATGTAATGCTGCAAGTACCCCTTGAATAGTCTCGGTGTCACTTTGTGATCACCGGCATAGATAGGCCCTTCTGTCGGGAACCCGTAGGTAGCGAAGTCGTGCCCAAGGCCAACCGGCAGTGCGCATTCTCTGAACAGTTCGTGACCGTCTTCGCCCGGGTCGACAGGCGAAGTTTTCACTATGGCGACGTCTGCTGACGGATGGAGAATTATCTGCTCGGTGATTCGGGCGGGTTCGCCCCGGCGGAGCGGGAAGTATAGTCCCATTGGTGTGGTGGTATCAGGGATGCAGTGAGCTGCCGTTATGGCAATATCGCCGAACTTGTACAGGAAGCAGCTTCCGGAAACTTCAAAACCGCCCTCGCATCCGAGGTTGCCGAGTATTCCTACTGCGCGTAGGGGATTCACGTCATGTTCCTTTCTGAGGTCGGTTACCGAACGAAGAGAGGGTTTGAAAGGCAAGCTTCTCCGTCACTCGAACCAGGATGGTGATCGCTGGGGAATTAGGCCGCAGGAATCTGAGCGTCCAACTCCTCCGATAGTTAAAGTGGGGGGCGTGAGCTGGCTTCGGTTTCGTAGCGTCGTCGGCGGTATAGATGTTTAGCCATGAGGAAACTGGGATCGTAGCCGTCCTACCGTTCAATACCCCGCCTGCATGGGCGCTGGT
The DNA here is from genome assembly GCF_014145265.1 of Dietzia sp. CW19. Taxonomy (NCBI): domain Bacteria; kingdom Bacillati; phylum Actinomycetota; class Actinomycetes; order Mycobacteriales; family Dietziaceae; genus Dietzia; species Dietzia sp. CW19. Next base: position 10,952 of record NZ_JAALEE010000561.1, read on the forward strand.
GGCAGCATAGAGCGGCGGTCGGACATTTCGACTAACTCTTTGGAAATTGGTCCGACGTCTCGAGCTGCGAGTCCGGCCCCGCTGCTCGTGAGTGCTCGATCAGGAATGGACTCGGACGCGCTCGGCGGGTTCGTCAGGTGCGAGCTCTGCGGGCTGAAGCAAGGACCACTGGCGCAGTCTCCGCGAGCTCGCAGGCTTTCGCAGGTTGGGAAGTGATCGCCCCGATTGGTTTTACATAATCCCTGGGTATCGGCGCGCGGCCGACCGGAGCCCGAGATCTCGGAGTGGGTCGGTCCACGCTCTACTGCGCACTGCAGCGACTGACCTAGACGGTGCCGACACGTCGCGTTAGCCCGCCCACTGCGCGACAAAGCTGGTGCGACACCAGTACGCGACAACGTGGCTGGGTCGGAAATGAGCTTGAGCTGGGAGATTCGAGGCGGACGCCCTCGCTGCGGAGTGTCGTGTTTGGGGATCGTCAAACGCGACAACTGCGTGGGCCCTCCCGCCGAGGCGGACTTGACCTTCCAGTCAACTTGAAGGTTTACCTTTGGGGCTGCCCTGCAGCTGCTGTTTGATGGAGGCCCATCGATGACCTGGATCGAGCGCTTGCAAAGCGTGTTTGTCGCCGCGGCCGCTCTGGCCGGGTTGGGGGTCGGTCTTGCGACTCCGCTCGGTGCCAGTGGCGAGTACGTAGTAATTCCGGCTCTGCTGGTGATGCTTATCGCTGTGTTCGTCCAGCTCGACGCCTCGAACTTGAAGGACGTGGGCAACGCCAAGGCGCTGGTCGCTGTCAGCTTGGTGTTGAACTACGTCTTCACGCCGCTTCTCGCTTGGGGCCTGGGTATTGGCTTGCTCGGTGAGCAGCCCGATCTTCGAATCGGGTTGTTGTTGTTGCTTGTTACCCCGTGTACCGATTGGTATCTCGTCTTCACCGCGATGGCGCGTGGCCATGCAGGGATCGCTACGGCGCTGCTTCCCGTCAATCTCGTGTTACAGCTGCTTTTGTTGCCGGTCTACGTGATGTTGCTCGGTGGTGAGGCTGCGATGGTCGACGCTGGCACCCTGCTGGAGGCAGTAGGGCTGATTCTCCTCACCCCACTGGGAGTGGCGTTCATACTGCGCTGGGTCAGCGCGGGATTCAAGGGCCGGCGATGGCGGGAACAGCACCTGATGAGGTGGGCGAACCGGGTGGTCATGCCGCTGCTGTGCCTAGCGGTCTTCGCGATGTTCGCCTGGCAAGCACCCGTGGTCGCCGAGAACGGCACCGAAATGCTGCTGCTACTACCTCCGCTACTCCTGTTCTTCGTCATCCTCCCGCTGACCGCCACCGGGGCAGCTCGACTGCTGCACCTACCTGGTCCACAGCGGGTCACTCTGACAATGGTGACCACGGCCAGGAATTCGCCCATCGCTCTGGGTATCGCGGTGGCGGCTTTCCCTGATCGGCCGCTGATTGCTGTCGCTCTGGTGGTGGGACCGTTGATCGAGTTGCCGATCCTCGCAGTACTCAGTCAAATCATCCGCCACCGGGACAAGGGCGCCCCCGATGAACAGGCTGCCGTCTCCATCGCCGACCGGTAACCTTCAAGACCCGCTAGGAGAACGAGCGCATGCGTATTTCTGAAGTGGCCAGGCGCAGCGGAGTGCCGGCCACCACGCTGCGGTACTACGAAAAGCTCAGCCTGATCAGCTCGACCCGGGCCAGCAATGGCTACCGCGAGTACGGGCCAGAGGTTCTCGAGCGTCTGTCGTTCATCCACGGGGCGAAGCAGATGGACTTGGAACTCGACCAGATCAAATGGCTGCTCCAGGTCACCGCAACGGGGACCTGCACCAATACTCGAGATGCCCTGCACCCACTACTCACCGATCGGCTACGCGAGGTCGACGACACCATTCAAAGGCTGGAAGAGCTCCGGTCAGTGCTGGAACGGTCACTCGATCACGTTGCAACATGCCCCGACAGCACCAGGCCCTGCCGGTCCGAGTGCGCCTTCAGCGCTCTCGTATGACCCCTGGTGGTCGACCCAAGCAGAGCTACGGGGGCTCCACGACACCGCCGGACTGCCAGAACCGGTCTGCGACGCATCGGCGCTGCACAACTAATCTACGCACGAGCCAGCATCGTTCCTGATCAGCTCGCCCTTCTCGGCCCTCATGCACCCCGGTGCGCTATGACTGATGCCACCACATCCCCACTGATCGCCATACTGGGCTATCATCGCCATATGACGATTGATAGCGTATCGGGTGACCCGGTCGACGAGTCCCTCCAGTTGGAGGATCGCAGCGTGTATGCGGCGCTGTTTCATGCTTTGGCAGAGCCGACGCGGTTGGCGATTCTCGAGCACCTCGGTAGCGGCGAGCACCGGGTGCGGGATGTGGTTGACCACATGCACCTGGCGCAGTCCACGGTGAGCAAGCATCTGGCCTGTCTTCGGGACTGCGGGCTGGTGACTGTGCGGATCGAAGGCAGGGCCTCCTGGTTCTCGCTGGCGGACCCAACTCGGTTGGAAGCCCTCATCGAGTCTGCAGCGGCGCTCCTGAGCGCATCGGGGACCACGCTTTCGCTGCGCGCGCACCGCGATCTCCATGATCGCGATGAGCTCAGTGACCCAGGACTGTCATGAAAGTGCCCCGATCGTCGCAGCCATCCACCAGTCGAGGAAAGGCGTAAACCCATTATGAGTGCTGGACATAGTCACGGACCGAGTCCGGAGGAAGCCGCGTCGGCACCGGACTTTCGTAGAAAGCTCGGCATTGCCTTCGCGCTGGTCTTTTCCATCGTCCTCGCTCAGGGCGTCGGCGCCTGGATCACCGGCAGCCTGGCGCTGCTCGTCGATGTCGTCCACTCTTTGACCGATTCCATCGGACTGCTCGTCGCGCTGGTCGCAGCGGTACTGATGGTTCGTCCCTCCGACAAGCGGCGAACCTGGGGTTTTCGCCGCATCGAGGTCTTGGCGGCCCTCGGCCAGGCACTGCTCCTGGCCGGCGTCAGCGTCTACGCCCTTGTCGAAGCAGTCCAGCGCTGGAGCAACCCTCCAGAAGTCGCGGGTGCAGAGCTGCTGATCTTCGGCGTCGTCGCATTGGTTCTCAATATCGCCGCCGCACTCGTGCTCGCGTCCAGCCGCGGCGCGAACTTCAACATGCGCGCCGCGTTCCTGGAAGTCCTCATGGACGCGCTGGGAACGCTGGCGGTCATCGTCTCAGCCGTGCTCATCATGACCACCGGGTTTCAGCGGGCCGATACGATCGCCGCAGTCGCGATAGCGCTCATGATCATTCCCCGGGCGTTCCTCCTGGTTCGAGAAACCACCCACGTCCTCATGGAGTTCACCCCGGCCGGCCTCGACCTTGACCAGGTCCGAGCGCACATCCTTGAGATCGACCACGTGCGGGGGGTACACGACCTCCACGCCTCGACCGTCGCCACCGGTCTTCCCACGCTGTCCGCCCATGTCGTTCTTGACGAGGAGTGCTTCGAGGACGGCCATGCCCCGGAGATCCTCGATACCGTGCGGAAATGCGTGGCCGAGCATTTCCACATCGAGCACACCACCTTCCAGCTCGAGACCCAGCACCACCGAGATCACGAACCCCCGATCGTGCGACACCCCTGATAAACGGGATGCCGGGATCGGACACTGGCGTACCTGCCGACGCCGAGATGACGAGTGAGCCACCGAAGACCAGGCCTGCCCCACCGGCTCAACTTCGGTGAATGACGACATGATCGCCGCCTGCCCGAGTTCGGTGGCAATCGATCAGGTCAGTATGGTCAGCCGAGGTGGGAGTCCTCGAAGTGAAAGAGTTGTTTGGCATGGCGGGAATGCCCAGAAAGCCAGAAGCAGTGGGAGGTCGGCGACACCGCGCTGCCCACCGGTCTTTCGGGGCGGTAGCCGCAGCGATGGCCAGCGCGCTGGCGCTGTCGGGCTGCGCAACCGGAACCGATGCCGTTGCGATAGGCGAGACTTTCACCTTCGTCAGCCCGGATGGTCAGCTGGAGATCTTCTATGACCCGCCCGAGGAACGTAGGACGATCGCTCCGATGTCGGGGCCGAACGTGCTCGACCCCGAGGTCACCGTGGCCGTCGCCGACTATCCCGGTGATGTGGTGCTGATCAACCTATGGGGCCAGTGGTGCGGGCCGTGCCGGGCAGAGATTGACGACCTGCAGCGGCTGCAGGAGAAGTACGAAGCTCGAGGGTTCACCAATATCGGGGTGAATCTGCGTGACCCTAATCGGCAGAAGCCCGTTGACTTCATCAAGGACAACGGGGTCACGTACCCCTCGATCTGGGACCCGTCCCAGGCCGCGGTGGCGGCACTGCATGGTTTTCCGACATCGGTAGTGCCGTCGACGTTGATCCTCGACAAGCAACATCGGGTCGCTGCGGTGTTTCTGGCGGAGGTCACCGACTACCAGTTGGAGCCGCTGATCGACAGGCTGCTCGCGGAGCCGGCCGGGGATGAAGCGGGATGACCACGGTGCTTCTCGCGCAGTCGATCGGTGAGACGTTCCAGCAGACGGCGTCCTCCGGCCCACTTCTGCTCGCCCTGGGTGCGTGCGTGCTGGCGGGCCTTGTGTCGTTCGCCTCGCCCTGCGTGGTGCCGCTCGTTCCCGGCTACCTCGCCTACCTCGCAAGCGTTGTCGGAGCGGAGCGCCCGGCAGCCACAGTGCAGGCGGCAGAACAACGTCGCGCCGCATCAGGCACGCTCACGCTCGAGGAGAAGCGCTACCGATCGTCATCGCGCAAACGCGTGGTCCTGGCCGCTTTGCTGTTCGTGGCAGGGTTCACGGTGGTGTTCGTCCTGCTGTCCGCGATGGTGTTGGGCGCCGTGCAGTACCTCGCCCCCCAGCAGGAGCTCCTGCAGCGGCTCGGTGGAGTAGTCACGATCCTCATGGGACTGGTGTTCATCGGGGTCGTTCCCGTACTGCAGAGGGACACTCGCATGCAGCCCAAAGCGCTGTCGACCTGGGCGGGCGCACCGTTGCTCGGTGCCGTGTTCGCTTTGGGGTGGACCCCCTGCCTTGGTCCGACGCTGGCGGCGGCCTTGTCAGTGGCTGCCGGAACCGGAATCGACGCGGCCCGCGGAGTGCTCCTTATTGTGGCGTACTGTCTCGGTCTTGGCCTGCCCTTTGTGGTGGTGGCATTCGGGTCCACGAGGGCCATCCGCACGGTCGGGTGGCTGCAACGACACACCCGGAAGATCCAGATCGCCGGTGGCGTCATGCTCATCATCGTCGGCCTGCTGCTACTTAGTGGTATCTGGACTCAGTTCGTGTACTGGCTCCGAGACTTCGCCATCTCCGACACCACGCTGCCGATCTGAGCCAGAGTGCAGCTGGCCGCCTGCGGGAACGCGGCACCAAGGGCGAACCGCAGGCTGTTTCAGGGAAGCGGAATGCTGACTGCAGGACGATCCCGGTGGTTCGCTGGCACCGCAGCGTGAGAAACCGCGAGAACAGCGGCGAGCAATAGGTCAGTCCACACTGTATGGTCAGTGTGTGCTGACTATTGCTTCTCGTCTCGATGTGATGAACCGACTGGGACGTGCCATGGCGGACGCGACCAGGTCGCGGATCCTGCTCGCCCTTCTCGACGGCCCCGGTTACCCTGCTGAATTGGCCCGAGATCTTGGTCTGACCCGGACGAATGTCTCCAACCACCTGTCGTGCCTGCGTGGCTGCGGGATTGTCGTCGCCGAACAGGAGGGACGACGAACCCGGTACGAGATCGCTGATGCCCATCTCGCGCACGCGCTCAACGGACTGGTGGAGACCACGCTCGCCGTCGACGGCGATGCAGCTTGTCTGGACTCGCACTGTTGCGTGCCCGGCTGCTGCAACAACCAGGGTGAGCGCAGCTGATGGATACCTGCTGCGCCCCCACGTCCTCGACGACGATCGACGACCACCACGGTCCCAGTCGGTGGTGGCGTGAGCCGGCCATTCTCATCCCCGCGGCATCCGGCGTGACTTTGGCGATGGGTCTAGCGCTGGAATGGCTCACTCCGGTCTCCGGCCCGGGCGTCACGGCGGTGTTCTGGGTTTCCCTGCTGTTGGGCGCCTCCCAGTTCGTCCCCTCATCGGTGCGGGGACTTGTCGCGTCGGGGCGTCTGAGTATCGGGCTGCTGATGACGATCAGCGCGATCGGTGCAGTCCTGCTCGGCTTCATCGAAGAAGCCGCCGCACTGGCCTTCCTCTACTCGATTGCCGAGGCCCTGGAACACCGGGCGATGGCCAAGGCGAGATCGGGCCTTCGTGCTTTGCTGGCACTGATCCCCTCGACCGCGACCGTCATCACCACTCGCGGCGACACCCGTCTGTCCCCGGTGGAGGATCTCGTTCCCGGCGATGTGATACGGCTGGTTGCCGGTGAGCGACTGGCCACAGACGGCACCGTCCGGACTGGTCGCAGCAGTCTGGATGTCTCGGCGATCACCGGTGAATCCATCCCGGTTGAGGTTGGTCCCGGCGATCAGGTGCTGGCCGGATCGATCAACGTGTCCGGGTCCCTGGAGGTTGTGGCCACCGCCGCTGGCACCGATAACTCTCTGACTACGGTTGTCGCGCTCGTGGAGCAGGCACAGCACGACAAGGGGGAGCGGGCACGTATCGCAGACCGCCTGGCTCGCCCTCTGGTGCCAGGGGTGCTCGTCCTGGCTGCGCTGGTGGCCGTCATAGGTTCGATGTTCGGCGACCCGGCTGTGTGGATCGAGCGAGCCCTGGTCGTCCTGGTCGCGGCCTCACCGTGTGCGCTGGGCATCTCGGTGCCGGTCACGGTGGTCTCAGCGATCGGGGCCGCCAGCAAGTTCGGTGTAATCATCAAATCTGGTGCGGCGTTCGAGCGACTCGGAGGAATCCGGCATCTGGCCCTGGACAAGACAGGAACCCTCACCCGTAATCACCCCACCGTCACCAGCGTGCTCGTCACCGGCCAAGTCAGCAACGCGGAAGTCCTCGGCTGGGCTGCCTCCCTCGAGGAGCACAGCACTCACCCGCTGGCCACGGCGATTACAGCCGCCGCCTCACACATTCCAGCGGCCCGGCAAGTATCCGAGGCGGCGGGCCAGGGCATCACCGGCGTGATCGGCGACGACCAGATCGCTGTCGGTAGCCCCCGCTGGCTGCCACCCGGCCCATTGGCTTGGCAGGTCGAGACTCTGGAGCGGCGGGGAGAAACCGTGGTCATCGTCCACCGCGGTGGCCAGCCAGTCGGCGCCATCGGGGTCCGCGACGAACTACGGCCAGAAGCTCTCGCAGTCATTGAATCACTGAAGGCTGGTGGGGTCGGCGCCACCATGCTCACCGGAGACAATGCTCGCGCCGCTGCGGCGTTGGCTGACGAGGCCGGCATCACTGATGTTCGGGCGCAGCTACGGCCGGCCGACAAAGCCACGGCCGTGGCCGAACTGCGTGATCGCGGTCCGGTTGCGATGGTCGGTGACGGCATCAATGACGCTCCCGCTCTGGCCTCGGCCGATATCGGCATCGCCATGGGAGTCACGGGTTCCGACGCGGCGGTGGAGTCTGCCGATATCGCCCTCACCGGTGATGACCTGACCCTGCTCCCGTGGACACTGCGCCATGCACGCAAGGGCCGGGCAATCATCACGCAGAACATCGTGCTGTCGCTGGCGATCATCATCATCTTGCTCCCACTGGCGATCACCGGCGTGCTGGGACTTGCCGCGGTCGTTCTGGTCCATGAGGCGGCCGAGGTCATCGTCATCATCAATGGCTTGCGGGCTGGCCGCACCGGGTCTACCGCGCATATGGCCGCCGCTGGCACACTGACTACGTCGATGGCGCCTGCTGCTGCCACTCATGCGTGAGTTCGTCACCTGCGACAGTGAACTCGGTCGCGACCGCTGACCTGCCTGCGGGCTTGCCTGCCAGGTCTGTGCGAGGCGGTGCCCGATCGGATGGTTGGATCACCACTGGAAGTAGGGAAGTCACTTGAGTAAGAACTTGGCATGGTCCTTGGCGCTGATTGGGGTAGCCGTGCTTTTGTTGGCCGGAATGCTGGTCTTGACCAATCGAGACGACTCTTCGGCTGAGGTGGCTCGTGAGGCGCCGACCGCGCAACTGGTCCGTGAGGACAGTCCTCGATTGTCCGAGGGTAAAGACGCGGTGTTCGTCGAGTTCCTCGATTTCGAATGCGAAGGGTGCTTGGCGCTGTACCCGGTGATTGAGGATCTGCGCGATGAGTACGGGGACCGGGTGGAGTTTGTGGTGCGCCACATGCCGCTGCACGACAACTCGGTCAACGCTGCTCTGGCGGCGGAAGCGGCGGCCAATCAGGGCGAGTTCGAGGCCATGTATCAGCGACTGTTCGACTCCGTTGACCAGTGGGGCCACCAATCCACCTCCCAGGCGGAGACTTTCGCCGGGTATGCCGAGGAGCTGGGATTGGATACCGAGCGTTTCCGTGCAGATGTCAACGATCCGGCGACTCTAGCCAGGGTCGAACAGAGCAGACAAGATGGACAAGCGTTCGGGGTGGCCGGCACCCCAACGCTGTTCCTGGACGGCCAGCGCCTCGAACTGACAACTGTCGCTGCTCTGGAAGCCAGCATCGAGGCAGCTGTGAATGACTGACACCACTTCCCCGGCGCAGGTGGGCACCGTGCCCCGACAGATTGGCGCGGTGTCGGCTCGCCGGCTCGGAGCGTTGTGGATCGGTGCAGGGCTCATCGGCCTCACTGCAGCCATTGCGCTGCTGGTCGAGAAGATCGAACTACTGGTCAACCCCGACTACATACCCACCTGCAACGTCAGCCCGATTCTCTCGTGTGGGTCGGTCATGACCACCCCCCAGGCCGAGGCCTTTGGCATTCCGAACCCGATCATCGGAATCGTGGGTTTCACAGCGGTTGCTGTCGCGGGTGGGGCAGTCCTGGCCGGCAATGGGTTTCGGCTCTGGTTTTGGGGCGCCACCCAACTAGGCGTCACTTTCGCGGTGGTGTTCATTCACTGGTTGATCTATCAAAGCCTCTACGTGATCGGCGCCTTGTGCCCTTACTGCATGATCGTGTGGGCCGTGACGATCCCACTGTTCTGGTACACCACCGTGTTCAGCCTCCGACACCTCGAAGGGGCCACACCACGATGGGTGCGCAGGTGCATCGAGATCGCCACGGGCTACCACGGGGTGATACTCACCGTCTGGGTCCTCGTCGTCATCGCACTGATCGCGAACCGATTCTGGGACTACTGGTCCAGCTTGGTGTAACCACCCGCCCGGCCCAATGATCCCTTCGGCCTGGTCCGATCCACGTCGCGGGTGGGATATTGGGCGGGTGATCGGCCACCCCTGGCCGACGAAAGCAAATCCGCGAACTATACACTGGCTGGAGCGATCTACAGCGTGGATCGCCTCAACATGGTCTTTTAGCGAACGCCGGACGTCACCGGGCGCCGACGATGGACCTGACCCTCTGCGCCTGTGGAGGGGGAGAGTTCGAGTGAGCACAAATGCGTAAATCGGTACTCGCTGCGGCGGTCACCGCCGGGACTTTGCTGTTGTCCGGCTGCACTACCGACTCCCCGGGCGAGCCGACGACGTCGTCGGTACCGGCTGAGTCAGTCGCGGTGGTGCCAGAAGACGTCTGGGTCAAAGCCGCAGATACTGCTGGCGCCGCCACTGAGCATTCCGGCTCCGAGATGAATGGCCAATCTCAGGCGATGACGTCAGTGTTTGGCACCCTCCGCAATCAGTCGGACTCTGACCTCCGGCTGGTCGGTGTCTCCTCCGACGCCTCTGACCGGGTCGAGCTGCACGAAACAGTCCAGGGCCCCACCGGCGCGGCAACAATGCGCCCGCGGGAGGGCGGGTTCGTGATCCCGCCCGGCGGCGCACTTGAGCTGGCCCCGGGGGGAGATCACATCATGCTCGTCGGGTTGCGTGATCGGATCACCACTGGCCAACAGGTGACGCTCACTCTCGAATTCGAGGACGGCAGCAGCACCGACATGGTCGTCCCAGGGCGGTCCTTCGAAGGGGGCAACGAGGAATACCAGGGCGGGGAGTAAGCGGAGATGGCTTCATCCGACCGTGGCCGGCACCTCGGCCGGCGCGGATTCCTGACAGGTGGCGCCGCCCTGGCCGGCGGCGTCGTGGGATTCGGTGCCGGTGACAGGACCGCCCACTCCACCTCCCCTGACAGGGCGACTCTGGCTGACTCCGGTGCCGTCGGGGACGCAAGAGAGCCGTTCTACGGTCTCCGGCAGGCCGGAGTGACCACGGCGCCGCAGACACATGCAGTGTTCCTCGCCTTTGACCTCGACCAGAATGCGCGCCGCGAGAACCTCATAGGAGTGCTGCGTACCTGGACCCAGGACGCCGCCCGGTTGACGCAGGGCCGAAGCGGGCTCGCTGACCTCCAGCCCGAGTTGGCCGACAATCCCGCCCGACTAACGGTGACCATCGGTTTCGGACCCGACCTGCTGGGCAAAGTGGGGCTCGGTGATCGCAGTCCGCAGTGGCTTCGGCCGCTTCCCGCTTTTCCGCAGATCGACCGCCTCGAAGACAGATGGACTGGCGGTGACTTGCTGCTACAGATCTGCGCGGATGACCCGATCACCGTCTCCCACGCATCCCGCGTCCTTGCGTTCGGTGTGCGTGGTGTCGTTACCCAGCGGTGGGCCCAGCGCGGATTCCGGCGGGCGGTCGGCACCGACCCGTCCGGCCGGACACAGCGCAATCTGTTCGGCCAGCTCGACGGCACCGTAAACCCCGCCCCAACGGAGTCAGATTTCGAGACGCTGCTGTTCTCGGACGGCGCTGACCAGCGTTGGATGCGCGGCGGGACGTCGCTGGTGCTGCGCCGCATCCGAATGACGATGACTACGTGGGAGGAAATCGATCGGCACAGTCGCGAGCTCTCGGTGGGGCGGAAGTTGGACTCAGGAGCTCCACTGACTGGCGCAGTCGAGCATGACCCCGCTGACTTCGAGGCGATGAATAACGTGGGATTGACCGTCATCCCCGCCGAATCGCACATCGCCCGCGCGCATTCGCGGAACCGGACCGAAACGATCCTGCGTCGACCGTACAACTACGACGACACACCAGAGCCGGGTCAGACCAGCAACTCAGGACAGCTTTTCGCCGCCTATCAGGCCGACCCGGTAAGGCAACTCGTCCCTATCCAGCAACGACTCGCTGAGCAGGACATGCTCAACACCTGGACTGTGCCTATCGGTTCGGCGGTCTTCGCCATTCCGCCCGGATGTCAGGACGGCGACTACATCGGACGAGGAGCGCTAGAGGAGATAGTGCCCCGTGGCGTGGTGGAATTCGGATCGGTGTCTGGTCAGTCGCAGTGATCAACGAGTTCCGTGGGTTGATCATAACCACTACCGGTGTCGAGGGCGTGTTGCTTGGCCGCGATGACGGCTCGGAGCTCAGCCATCGAGGTGTCTGACAGGTAGCGGCGGCCGACTTGCCATTCGTCGTGTTGGTCGATGACCACCGAGGTTGCCAGCCGTAGGAACGCGGCCGGGTTGGGGAAGATCTCCACGACGTCAGCACGGCGCTTGATCTCCTTGTTCAGGCGCTCGATCGGGTTGTTGGACCAGATCTTCTGCCAGTGCCCTTTCGGGAATGCGGTGAAGGCCAGCACGTCGGTCTTGGCCTCCCGCATCATCGCTGTGACCTTGGGGAACGAGTCGGCGAACGTGTCGGTGACCTGGTCCCACTGTGCGGCCACGTCAGCGGGGTCGGTGTGGGCGAAGATCGTCTTCACGGCGGCGGTCACCGCGGGGGCGTGCTTGGACGCGACAGCGCCGTGCAGGTTGCGCATGAAGTGCACCCGGCAGCGCTGCCACGCAGCCCCGACGAACTGCTGCGCCACGGCCGCTTTCAGGCCCGCGTGGGCATCGGAGATGACCAGGTGCACCCCGGTCAGGCCGCGGGCCTTGAGCGAGCGCAGGAAGTCCGACCAGAACTCATAGGATTCGCTGTCCCCGACGGCGGTGCCGAGCACTTCGCGGGTGCCGTCCACGGAGACGCCGGTGGCCACGACCAGGGCGTGCGAGACCACGTGCGCACCGATCCGAACCTTGCAGAACGTGGCGTCGGCGAACACGTACGGGAACTGGGTGTGCGCCAGCGTGCGGGTGCGAAACGCCTCCACCTCGGCGTCGAGGTCAGCGCAGATGCGAGAGACCTCGGATTTGGAGATGCCGGTGTCAACGCCGAGCGCGCGAACCAGGTCGTCGACCCCGCGGGTGGACACGCCGTGCACGTAGGCCTGCATGATCACCGCGTACAGGGCCCGGTCGACCCGGCGGCGACGCTCGAGCAGGGCCGGGAAGAACGAACCCGAGCGCAGCTTCGGGATGCGGGCCTCGATATCACCGGCTGGCGTGGAGACCGTCTTGGTGCGGTGCCCGTTGCGGTGGGTTGTGCGGCCCTCTGAGCGCTCGTAACGGTCGGCCCCGATCTTGGTGGCGGCCTCGGCCTCGATCAGCGCCTGCAGGCCGGCACGGACAAGTTCGGCGAACATCGCCTGCGGGTCCGCGGACAGCAGTGCATCGAGCTGGGCGTGTACGCCAGAATGGGAATGGGTCATCGCGTGGTGTGTCCTTACTGTGAGCTACTTGGCGGTAACTCATTGACCACTACGCGATGGCCCACCCCCTTGGCGGGCCGCCACACCGTCGCCAGCCAGATCCCCGATCCCGAAACCCCACCACTCCACGGGACTTACCCCTCTGGGCGGGTGGGGTCGGTGCCGCCGGGGCCGGAAATGAGGGGTCTTGGTGGCCGGTGACGACGGCAATGCGCTCGGTGATCTGGCCGCGTAGCTCGCGTCGGCGGGCTGCGCGTGCGTGTTGAATGTCTTTGAGGCTGACTGTGGTCGATGCGTGATCGGGGTCCACGGCCTTACAGATGTACTGGTTCTTGTGGAAGACGTGAATTTCGGAGATGTCGCGGGGGTCGTAACGGATCACGACCTGTTCTTTGACGTAGGCGGCCAGCAGTGGTGAGACGTACCGCAGGCCCTGGAAGCG
>NZ_JAALEE010000561.1:23988-24216 GCF_014145265.1 Dietzia sp. CW19
TTCGGCGATCTGGCCACGTAGCTCGCGTCGGCGGACTGCGCGCGCGTGCTGAATGTCTTTGAGACTGACGGTGGTCGATGCGTGATCGGGGTCCACGGCCTTACAGATGTACTGGTTCTTGTGGAAGACATGGATTTCGGAAATGTCGCGGGGGTCGTACCGGATCACGACCTGCTCTTTGACGTAGGCGGCCAGCAGCGGCGAGACGTACCGCAGGCCCTGGAAGCG
>NZ_JAALEE010000561.1:24226-31617 GCF_014145265.1 Dietzia sp. CW19
CCCACGCCCTGGAGGCGGCCGAGCAGGCTGCCGCAGAGCGTGACGAGGCGGTCGCGTCCCGCGACCGAGCACTCGGCGAGCTCGAGGGAATGCGCGGCGAGCTCGAGCAGCTGCGCGGCCAGCTCGAGGAAACGCGCCAGGACGCCGCCGTCGCACGCACCAAGGCCGAGGAGTCCGACCGGGCACGGGTCCGGGCGGAGGCAACCTCGGACACGCTGCGTGAAGTCCTGGACTCGCTGCGCGATAGCGCTCGTGGCGCGGATCAGTCAGGTGCGTCGTAGCCATCCCGCCGGAACATTGAGACCACCCGCAGTGTCCAGCTCGGCGCCGGCACCCAGAGTGGCCTAGCGCTCAACGCCTTTGCGGTGCAATTCCCCAACCGGCTCCCACTCTGATGACCCAGCAGCGGGGCTAACTGACCGGTCTCTTACACAGACGATGTGACATGCCGGGTGGTCGACTCCCGTCTCACCGCCTCACCGATGAACCGCCGCTAGGCACTTCGGATCCGGAAGGGTCGTCAAAGGAGGCACGCCTTGCGCCTATCTGGAGCGTTCCTTCACTTCATGCCGGAACGAACGAAACCTGCGACGACGTATTTCTGTAAGAAGATGTAGAGCAGGAACACGGGTATACAGGCCATCCCCGCAGCTGCCATGACCGCACCCCAATTGTTTCCCTCGGCGGTGAGGAATGAGCGGATGCCAACTTGGATTAGGGCATCAGACTGGCGCATGATCAGCGATGGCCAAAGGTAATCGTTCCAAGCCGTGATGAATAGCATGATCGCGAGTGCTGCAAGTGCGGGTTTCATGTTGGGTACGACAATGCTCCACAGAGTCTGCCAGGAGTTTCGTCCATCGACCTTGGCGGCGTCGAGAAGCTCGCCGGGGAAGGAGCGCATGTGCTGCATGAGCATGAGCACACCGAATGCCGATACGAGGTTAGGTACGACGACACCAGCGACCGTGTTGAGGAGTCCCAGCTGGGAGACCATGAGATAGTTCGGGATCATCGTGATCTGGAAGGGTACTAGCCATGATCCTATGAAGAGGAACGAGGCTACCGATTTTCCGTAGAAGTCGAATCTGGCGAATGCGTAGCTGGCGAGTATAGAGGTGAACAACTGGAACACCGTGAGAGCAGTCGCCATGACCAACGTGTTCCACATCATCCAGAGAATCGGGATTTGGTCCGTGACGTCGATGAAGTTCTGAATGCTTATCGGCCATGGAATAAGACTCTGCGAAAGCTGGTCTTCTGGAAGTCGGAATGCTGTGGCAAAGAGCCAATAGACGGGGAAAATGCTACAGATCGCGGCGACGGCCAGTATCACGTGGCCGATGGCGATTCCTCCAACGCTGCGTGCCCCCACGGGTAGGTCAGAGTCGGTATTCTGCCGGTTCTTTAGGGAGTCATTGGGATCGTCTTCCGCTGCCGTAGTCCGTGATTCCAATATGGATGGACGGATGCGGGGCCGCACCGCTGCGTGCGGGTCGACCGGGGCTGATGTTTCGAGAACGAATGACATGCGAGACGCCTTCCGGGTCATTTCGGGGTTCAGTCATCGTGGAAGCTGAGTTTTCGAGTCATCCACATGTAGAGGGCGCCGATCGCGCCGAAGGCGATAAAGAACAGCACGCCTGCCGCAGACGATAATCCCGAGTCGAAGTTCTGAAATCCGAACTGATAGAGGATGTAGTAGATGTTCGTCGAGCTATTCGACGGCCCGCCCTGGGTGAGGATGTCGATGATCGGATAGGTCCACTGGGCCGCCAGCAGCACGGTCATGAGTCCGAGGAACACGAGGGTGGGTGACAGCAGCGGCAGTGTGACCTTCCTGGTCACCGTCATCGCCGATGCTCCATCTAGGCCAGCGGCTTGACTGTATTCGGGACTGATGCCGGCGAGCCCTGCCGAGATCACGAGAACACCGAAGCCGAGCATCTGCCAACCGACCATGATGATGATCGCCCAGATAGCTAGACCTGGATCGCGGAGTACATTGCCCAACTCAATTCCGAAAGCGCTCAGTGCGATATTGATCGTGCCTCCGTTCGGCGCGAACAGCCAACGCCAGACAGCAGCCGTGGCCACCGGCGTGAGGAGGAATGGGACAAAGATGAGCGCTTGGTAGAAGGTCTTCCAGCGGCCTCGGACCTGTTGTGAAAGTAAGGCGATGAGGAGCGGCAGGACGAGAGAGAACACTGCGAATGCGGCGGTGTACACTACGGTGTTCCGCACTGCTTGTCGCATCTCCGGGAGAGCGATGACATCTGCGTAGTTGTCCACGCCGACGAACTCGCGAGGTGTGTTCGGCAGCATGTTCCAGTCATAGAATGACAGCTCAAAGGTTTGGACCAGCGGCCAATATGTCCACAGGATAAGCATGGCCATGGCTGGGAGCAGGTATAGATAGGGTGAGAGCCGCTGAGATGGTGACTTTCTCGTTTTATGGTCGCCGAGATTTGAATTGCCGCGCGGGGTTAGCAGGTGCGGGGTCCGAGCAGCGGTCTTGCGGGTTGATTCCACCGCCCGCGAGGAACCGGTGAGTTGCTGCTCTTCTGGGTAGCTCGACGGGGGCGGGACGGTTGAGAACATCAGCGGACCGTCCCGCTGGCGACGATCGTCGCTGATTTTCCACTCTCTGCGTTCGCAGTCTTGCTGAGCGAGCCGATCACGGTGGGGACTGTCGCGCTCGATTGATGGGTCGTGTGGCTGGGGGTGCTGGGGTGTAGTGGCACCAACGTGGTCGTGAGCACTGTCTCTCGCTTCGGTCGTTTCAGCCGGTGAGCTTGGTCCGCAGGGCTGTCAGATCGTCAGATCTGAGTCCGTGCAGTTTCAGGTATTCCTCAGCGCCGCCGTATTCGCGGTCGAGTCGCTCTAACAGCGCCTCCATGAGCGGCGCCGGACTCTGTGTGATGATCGTGACGATGTCGACACCGGCGGCTGCCAGCGACGGGACATCGTGACTGGCCAGCATCGTCTCGGCCCAGTCGCCGGCGAGATTGACCGCAGTGGCTGAGTAGTCAGCCACGATGGCCTGGCGGTCGGCGCCAACGACTTCGAGGATGAGTGCGGCGAGCACTCCCGTGCGGTCCTTGCCCGCTGTGCAGTGGAACACCACGGGCCCGGGAGCGGTCGCCACTTGCGTGAGCGCCCGGGCCAAGTTGGCACCGCGGGTGTCGATCATCATGTCGTAGATGCCAGCCAGATCGAGATTCTCACCGAGCATCAACTGATGGCTGCTTGCAGCATCGGAGAGTATCGGAGTGTGCACGATTTCGATGGTCTCGCGGTCGACGGCGCTGGGCATCTCGTCGAGCTCATCGGTGCGACGGAGGTCGACGATCCTTGAGATCCCGAGGTCGCGCAGGAGTGCGCGCCCGACGTCATCAACCTTGTGAAGCGCGTCCGCGCGGAATACCTGGTTGGAGTTGACCACACCTCCGCGAGATAGCGGAGTGCCACCGAGGTCACGGAAGTTATTGGAGCTGGTGACGGGCAGCGGCGGACGAACTGTGAAGCCGGAGGGCGAGTCGGTGGAGGTCATTGCGTGGTTCACCTCTCTAGGAGTTGCTGTGAGCGTTCTGCGGTCTCCGGAAGTCGCTGAGCGGGGTCGGCTCCCTGAAAGACCGAGTCCTCGATCGCGGTGCCCAGGAGTTCATCGATCTGCGCGAATTGATCCCCGGGATAGGAAACCCATGGCGATAGCTCGTCGAGCTGCTCCAGGTTCGGCTTGACGAGCGGATTGGCCTCAACGAAGTCGTGCAGCGGGCCACCTTCTTCCGTCATGGAAGAACGGAGAGGCAGATACCCGATTCCCGTGGTGATCTGCTCGTACGCCTCAGGGGAGGTCATCCACTTCATGAACTCCCACGCTGCCGCCTGCTTCTTGGGGTCTTGGGAGAACATCACGAGAGCGGAACCGGAGTTGGTGGGTACCGCAGGCTGCTCACCGAACTGCGGAAGCACCCGCGTATCGAGGGTCCAGTCATTTCCCTCCGCGCCCTGCATGAAGCTGGACTGCAGAGCAGACGAGGTCACCTGGAAGGCATAGGTGTCGCCACGTGCGAAGGTGTCGTACTGGGACATTTCGTCCTCGTTGCTGAGGATTCCGTCCTCGTACATCGTCTTGAACACATCGACGGTGTCCACCGCGGCGTCGGAGCCGAACTCGATCGTTGAGCGATCGTCGGAGAGCACCTGGGCGCCGTTGGAGAGGAACATCGATTGCATGCACCAGCGTCCCGTGGTCAGCACGCAGGCGTTGGACAGTGAGGGCCGACCGGTGTGTTCGGTGACTTGGTCCGCGATGTCGGCGACAGATTCCCACGTGCTCGTGTCGATGGTCTCGGGATCCATGCCCGCTTCCTCGATCAGGTCTTCGTTGATCCAGAGGATGGGGGTCGAGAACACATAGGGCAGTCCGTACGTAGCCCCGTCTATGTCGGCGAGCACCTTAGCCCGCGGGTGAAACGGGTACTTGCCACCGAAGTGCTCGTCAAGCTTCTCTTGTCCGACGAGTTCAGAGAGGTTCGCGCCGCCGAGCGATTCAGCGGAGAACGCCATCGAATCGAAGACCATCTGTCCGATATCGGGCGGATCCCCGGCAAGCACTTGCTGCTGGACCGACGAGGTGGCATTCCCAGAGTCGACGCCCTGCCCGACCACAGTGATGTTCGGGTGCTCCTGTTCGAAGGAGTCGATGAGGCCGGCGATAGTGTCGCCCCACATTCCCTGCCCGGAGAGGTTGTAGGACTCGAATACGATCTCGACCTGGTCGTCTTCGGAGAGCTCGACTAACTGGCCGCCCTCGGAGTGAGCTGCGGGTGTGTTCGACCCGGCCGTCACGCAGCCGGACAATACGAGACTCGACATCGCAGTGATAACCAGAGCGGCGCGGACGTGACGGGATGAGCGAGATCGCCGAGGTAGTGAACGCATGAAGCTGACCTTTCATCGAATAAAATGGGGAAGTTGTCGAAGTGCAGGTGGGCACACATGTGATGGAGCGAACAGTTTCCGAATAGCGGACGACCGTCAGAAGACGCCGACGACCTGCCTCTGGTCAGGCTCAACGGATCTCGCCCGCTTCGACGCGGCCGGATCGTCGGCGACCCACTCGAGCCGTCGACCGGACGCGCTGTCGAACAAGTGCGCATGGACAAGCTCCAGGCCGATCTCGATGGCGTCGCCCGGTCGGAGATCGTTGCGGCGCTCACCGCGAATGCAGATGTCGGAATCTGCCACGCGTCCGTACACGATCGTCTCGTTGCCGAGCTGTTCGACGTTGCTGACGAGAAGCGGAAGCCTGAGCGCCGCAGTCGGATCGTGATGATCCAGGACTCGGATGTGCTCAGGTCGAACGCCCAGCAGCACGTCGATCTCAGCTGTGGTCCCGGCCCACAGGTCGGCAGCGAACCCGTCTCCTTCAACACGGACGGTCCCCGCAACGGACGTGACCGTCGCCGGGATCAGATTCATCGGTGGAGAACCGATGAACTTCGCGACGAACGTCGATGCAGGACGGTCGTAGACCTCGAGCGGGGAGCCGACCTGCTCGATGATTCCTTTGTTGATGACGACGATCTTCGTGGCCATGGTCATCGCCTCGACCTGATCGTGCGTCACATAGACGAAGGTCGCGCCGAGACGTCGGTGAAGACTGGTGAGCTCTTGTCGGGTCTGCGTGCGCAGCGACGCATCGAGATTCGACAGGGGCTCGTCCATCAGGAACGCCTTCGGATTACGGACAAGCGCCCGCCCTAACGCCACTCGCTGTCGTTGCCCGCCGGACAACTGTTTGGGCAGCCGGTCAAGGAGCATATCGATCTCGAGCGATGCAGCAACCTGGTTGACTCGCTCTGCCATCTCGTCACCGGAGAGCCTCGTACCGTCAACCTTTCGCGCTTGCGTTAGGGGGAATCGAAGATTCTTTTCGACGCTCAGATGCGGATAGAGGGCGTAGCTCTGGAACACCATGGCGATGTCGCGCTTCTTGGAAGGGACATCGGTGATGTCGGCACCGTCTAGTTCTATCGTCCCCGATGTTGGTTCAAGCAAGCCGGCGATCATGCGCAGCAGCGTGGTCTTACCACAGCCGGAGGGGCCAAGTAGGACGCAGAACTCTCCGTCGTCGATCCGTAGATCGACGGCGTTCACGGCCGTGCTGCCCTTGAATACACGCGTAAGGCCTGCGATGTCGATCGAGCTCATGTCTGTGCCATCCCTTCTTGCAAGGTTGTTACATAGAAGAGTGTGAACGCGGAACGTTAATCCAGAGCGACACGCAGAAGAATGGGGTGCCTGTTCGGGATGAACCTGCGGCCTCGACCGCGGGAGTGTTGGTGCCCCTAGTGCCGACGCAGCAGGACGGCCCACGAGATGCTCGTGGGCCGTCCGATGGAGTCGAGTCGTATGGAGACGAAGCGGAGTGGCTGGTGTACAGGTGATACTGCTGGATCAGGGCGCAGGCGGCTCCCCTGGTTCCTCGATCGTCAACTGGGCCACCGTCTCGATGTAGCGATCAGAGACTTTCGGCGCCTTCTGGACTCTGCCGATCACGGCCGAGTGCAAGCTGCTCAGCAGCACGGTCTGAACGATATTCCCGCCGACACGGTCGAGGTCCCAGCGATAGGTCGCGCCGGCAATGAGCGCTACGTCAGCGAGCTCGGCCAGTGCCGTGCGGGCGAAGGCGGTGAGGCCGATGACTGATGCGCCCGCGACCTTGGCCTCTCGAGCGGCCGCGATCGTCAGCGCATTCGAGCCCGACTCGCTGACGGCAAGGCAAACGTCACCACTGCGCAGGCCGACGGCGCTGAGCCGTTGCATGATGGCATCGGCTGTGACTTTCACCTTCGTTTGGCGGGATTTCGCAGGTTCGTTTGGCGGTGTCAGGTGATGCCGATGACGAGGGTGGATCGGGCGGCTTCGACGACGTCGTCGGTGATGGTGTTGAGCTCGTTGATCTGCATGATGCGCTCCATCTGCGTGAACAGTCTGTCGACGAGGCGGAAGTTGCCGCGGGTGATCCGTGCGATCGCGGCGAGGGCTTGAGCGTCGGTGAAGTCGTCGGGGTCGAGGGGGTGGCCGTATTTGGGCCAGCGACGTTCGAGTACGAATCGCAGTTCGTCTTTGCTCAGTGGCCGGTACTCGTGTGCGAATCCGACGCGGCTGTAAAGCTGCGGGTAGCGGCTGAATCTCTTCTCGATCCCGGGCATGCCGATGAGGATGACGGCGACGTTGTCGCGGTCATAGTGGTCTCGCACCATTTCCAGGGCGGTGGCATTGAGTCGGTCGGACTCGTCGATGATGATCAGCTCGACGTACTTTCGCAGGTGTCTGGGTCGTGTCTGCAGTTCGCCGGTGTTGATCAGATGCTCGTCGAT
>NZ_JAALEE010000561.1:31627-32149 GCF_014145265.1 Dietzia sp. CW19
GCGGTCGGATTCGTCGATGATGATCAGCTCGACGTGCCTTCCCAGAGTCCTGGGTCGCGTCTGCAGTTCTCCGGTGTTGATCAGATGCTCGTCGATGCACGCAGATACCTGGACCGTCAGTCCGGTGAGATCGTCTCTGACCTGACGCGGGGTGCTCAGGACCGCGTGGGTGTAGAAGACTGTCCGTTTCCTGGCCAGTGCGGCATAGATCGGGAAATCGGAGTCATCGCGTGGTCCCCATTCTTCGAGGAGTCGCTCGGCTTTGTGCCAGTTCGCATACCGTCTGGCAGACAGTGTTTTACCGATCCCGGCTTGGCCGTAGCAGATGCCGATGGTGTGTTGCCGGCGTACGGCGTCGGCGAACTCGACGAATCTGCGGTGCTGTTTGGTGGCGATGAACCGTTGCGGAGACATCAGTCATCCTCCAGGTAGGTGCGAAGCTTCGTCTTCCTCCGGGCTGGTGAGGTCGGTGCCGGCGAGGCCGGAAACGAGGGGCCTTGGTGGCCGGTGACGACGGCAATG
>NZ_JAALEE010000561.1:32413-32889 GCF_014145265.1 Dietzia sp. CW19
CACTCCGTCGCGGTGGACGATGCGCGTTTTGGCCACGGTCAACAGCAGCAGGTTGAGATCATCAATGGTCTCGGGCAGGCGGGGAAGCCACCCGTCACCGATCCAGGTCCGGTAGGGGCTGTCGCCAGTCTCCGGGTGGGTCCGGCGGTGATACTTGGCACTGATGAACTCGCCGATCGCGGTGTCGAGTTCGGGCAGCGTCAGTACCGGCTCGGGGTGCCGCTGACCGCGGGTGAGATAGCCCGGCAGCTCGGCAAGGAGTTCGGTGTTGATCGTGCCGAAGATTCGCTCGATCTTGCCGCGGCCCTGTGGTCTGGCGATGGTCGAGTAGATGATCTGAAAATGCAGGTCATTGGCGGTCTGGGCGAGATGGTGACTGGTGAAGTCGGTCCCGTGATCGACGTAGAGCACATCGGGCAAGCCGCACATCGGCCAGTTCGGATCGCTCTTTGACCTGCCGCGTCGATTTCGGACAG
>NZ_JAALEE010000561.1:32899-42967 GCF_014145265.1 Dietzia sp. CW19
CCTACGGTGCCGGTCTTGCCGCGGCCTGCGAACAGGCAGGCTTCGAGGTCGTTGAAGCAGCCCGGATGAACACGAGGGCCAATCGAGGGGTGGGCAAGTCCGACCCGCTGGATGCTCATCGCATCGCCGCTGCAGTGCTCGCTCTGGAGTGCGACCAGCTACGCCGTCCGCGTATGGCAGACGGCGTGCGAGCGGCGCTGCGGGTACTCGTGACCGCCCGCGACCACATGACCTCGGAGCGCACCGCCACCATCAACGCGCTGATCGCGCTGTTGCGCATCGTCGACCTCGGAATCGACGCCCGCCGGGCACTGACTGGGACGCAGCTCCTCGCCGTCTCCCGGTGGCGTGCACGCGATGAGGACCTCGGTGAGGCCACCGCCCGCCTCGAAGCAATCCGCCTGGCCAAACGAGTGGTCGAGCTCGACGAACAGCTCGCCGCCAACAGCTCGCGGATGACCGAGCTCGTCAAGGCAAGCCAGGCCACCTCACTGCTGGATAAGACCGGCATCGGACCCGTGACCGCCGCTGTCTGCCTGACCGTCTGGTCGCATCACGGAAGAGTGCGATCCGAGGCAGCGTTCGCCTCCCTCGCAGGCGTCAATCCTATCCCCGCATCCTCCGGGAACACCGTTCGACACCGGCTCAATCGCGGCGGCGACAGGCGGCTAAACCGAGCCCTGCACATGGCGGTCCTGACCCGAATGACCCACGACCCGGACACCCGCGCATACGTCGAACGACGGAGCGCCGAGGGGCGAACGACCAAGGAAATTCGACGCTGCCTCAAGCGGTACCTGGCCCGGCAGATCTACCGAACTCTCAGCGCAGCGGAACCTGTCCACATGCCCGCTTGACAAACATAGAAGGATCCCTGGCGCCGGCGGATCTCGCTAAATCGGGGCTTCTTCTTGTCGGATGGGTGTGACCGCTCGATCGCCGAGGTCGCCGGGGAGGTGGCGAGGCAACCCTAGAGCCCGGTCGTTTCGGTGCGAGCGGCGGCGAGCCATCCGCTGCAGTCTGAGTGCGGCCGGAACTTCTACCGTCCAGTTTTGACTTCCCGATTAGTCAGGCTGCTGCAAGCGATCGCGAAGCTGACTCCAGAGCTTCAGCCAGTTGAAGCTCGAGCGTGGGCAGGAGGCTAACCGCCGAAGCCACACGTTCCAGCCGAGTACGCACATCGACCTCGTGCTCGATCCCGGCTCGGCCGGCCTCCGTCCATGTCTGTGCACAGTGTCTGGCGGCTACGGCGAGATCTTCGGTCGCGAGGTCACCGGTCAAACGTGCCACGTCCGCGCAGCCGTCAGCGAGCAGCTTTCGGAACAGGCCGCCACCGGTGCCGGCCTTCTCGATGAAAGCGCTCAAGCTGAATAAGAGGATCTCGAGTTCGTCAGCCGGTAGATGGGACCAAGTCCGGACATCAGCGGCGAGCTGGGCGACCGCTGCTAAGCCTTCGGAACCGCTCACCGCGGTCGTGAGATCAACGACTCCTGGCGGAGTTGGGTGGCGCATGTTCGCTGCCGATTGACGGAAAGCCGCTGCGGCAACCTGCGCAAGGTCTGGTAACTCATGCGGCCAGGCGATGCGGTACGTGGTGTGACGTGTCGGTTGTGGGAATGACATCGACGACCGTGCTCGAGCGAGAGCGTCGAACGGAACCTTTTGGACCTCGGCACGGTCGTTGTCAACAACGAAGGCGATCCTCTCCGCCTCGTCGTAACCAATTACCACGATATCGTGGCGACTCATTTGGAGCCGAACCCGCAGGTAGGGCAACTCCGCGATGTCGCCCCATATCAGGGCTGGCCTTCCGGCATCGACCTCCTGGCTAATCCACGACCATCCTTCTCGGGGATCGTCGGTCGTGAGCACTTGGACCTGTGCGCCCAGTAGATGGGGGAGATTTACTTCGAAATCGGAGTCTCTCCCTACCAGATAAAGCGGCGGGAAGAGGTCGCTCGAGCGCAAGTAGGACAGGCCAAGTGACCCCCCGAGGGTGAAGACGAGACCTTCATCGGGCGGTTCTTCCCAGCCGAGGCCTTGCCAGTGCAGGAGGTCTCGCATCGCGGCTGAGCCGCAGTGCCCCCCGACCCGATGTGGATAGTTCTCGATGAGCGTCTGGCGAGTCATCAGAGTTCCTTTCTGAACGGCAGGCGGGCACGAACCGGGCTCTCTTGCTGCGCCAGTGGGATGTCAGCGCCGTTCGTCGAGGCTCCGCCGCTGACCGTGCGAGTCTCGCTCGGGACTGGCTTACCCATTGCGCAAGGAATCGGGAGAACCCGTATGGGCGAAATCGGTCCGGACGAAAGGACGCTGCTGTGTGATGACCTGTTTGCTGAGCATGAAATCACGGGGACGATTGATGCAGTCTGCAGCAAGGAGTTCGCCATCACGGAGGTAGAAGCAGCTGAAGTCGCGGTCCCGGGTGGGGTCACCGCTGAGGACGACTTCGTCGTAACCGGTGTTGAGACCGGCGATCTGCAGCTTGAGATCGTATTGATCTGACCAGAACCAGGGCAGCGACACTGCGCTCTTGGACTTCCCGCAAAGGGTAGCCGCGGCGAGTTTCGCCTGATCGGTTGCTCCGGGTACGCACTCCAGCCGGACTCGGCGACCGTATCGAGAGATGTACTTGCTGGCACAGTCTCCGGCGGCAACGATGGCTGGGTCACTGGTTCGGGCGTGCTCGTCGATCACCACACCATCGTTCAGGGTCAAGCCCGCCGCCTCGGCGAGTTCTGTTCTCGGTTCAACACCGATACCCACGATGACCAGATCAGTCGGAATCGACTCGCCAGTAGATAGTGTGACCTCCCGGACGCAGTCGTCTCCGACTAATGCTGCGACTTTGGCGCCCGTTCGGATATCGATGCCCTCCTCTCGGTGGATCCGCTCGAAGAACGTTGATACGTCGGGAGCAGTGACCCGCTCGAGGACGCGAGTGGTCGCCTCGAGCACGGTGACGTCCAGGTCCAGTGCCCGTAGTGAGGCGGCCGTCTCAAGTCCGATGTAGCCGCCCCCGACGATCACCACCCGCCGCCCGGGGGTGGCGGACGTGCGGATCTTCTCGACGTCTGCGGCGGTCCGAAGGTAATGGACCCCGGCGAGATCGGCCCCAGGAACGCGGAGCTGACGAGGGCGGGCTCCCGTGCACAGCGCGAGCTTGTCGTATGTCAGTGTGTCGCCGGTGCTCATAACGATGTGCCCAGCCGAGCGGTCGATCGCCTCCACGTGCGCGTTGAGAAGCTGGATTCGCTGCTTGGAGTAGAAGTCCGAACTGCGGATGGTGATCTCGTCGAGGGTGGTTTTCCCGGCGAGATACGCCTTCGACAGTGGCGGGCGCTGGTAGGGCACCGTGGGCTCCTCGCCGATGAGGACGATCTCACCGCTCCACCCGTCCTGCCGTAGGCTCGCCGCGAGTTGGGCTCCGGCATGGCTGGCACCGATGATGAGGGCTCGCTGCGATGTCATGTGCCGGATTTCGGGGTGAGGCGCACCATCATCTTGCTGATACCCCGCACGAAGTTGGACTGCACGTACTCGGGTTCGCCGACGACCTCGATGTTCTCGAAGCGGGGGAGCAGCTCTTCCCAGAGGATCCGCAGCTGCATTTCGGCCAGTCGGTTGCCCATGCACCGGTGTACGCCGAACCCGAAGGAGATGTGGTTGCGGACGTTGGCCCGGTCGATGATGAAGTCATCGGGCCGCTCGAACACACGCTCGTCGCGGTTGCCTGAGGCGTACCACATCACGACCTTGTCACCCTTACGGATGAACTGACCGTTCAAGATAGTGTCAGTCTTGGCGATTCGGCGCATGTAGGCCAGCGGCGTTTGCCACCGGATTATCTCGGAGACCATGTTGGGGATCAGGTCAGGGTTGGACTTGAGCTTTTCGAACTGGTCTGGGAACCGGTTCAGCGCCAGAACGCCACCACTCATCGAGTTCCGGGTCGTATCGTTCCCTCCGACGATCAACAGCACAAAGTTGCCCATGAATTCCATCGGGCGGTCGATCAGATCCTTGGTGTTCTCGTTGCTCTGCAGCATGGTGACCAGGTCGAAACCGGGTTCCTCCCCCTCTGCTAACCGAGCCTTCTTGTCGTACCACAGAGAACTCAGACCGCTCGCCATCTCGCGCATTCCGTCGAACGTCTCGTCGAGGTCCGCAGGACCACCGTTGGCCTCCTCGAACGAAGTTGCAATATCTGACCAGTACACGAGTTTGCGACGTTCCTCGTAGGGGAAGTCCAAGAGCGTCGCGAGCATGCGAGCTGTCAATTCGATCGAGACGGTCTGCACCCAATCGAAAGGCTGATTCACCGGCAAGCCGTCGAGCACCTCGCGAACCCGAGACCGAATGAGCGTCTCCATCTCACGCAGGTTCTTCGGCGCCACCACCCCCTGCACAGCTGCTCGCTGCACGTCGTGACGCGGTGGGTCCATCGCGATGAACATCTCAATATCGAGAAAACGAGGCGGGGCCCCGATCACTATCATCGGCTCGGCGGAGAAGACCTCATGGTTCTTATCGACCGCGATGATGTCTTCATGTCGGGTCACTGACCAGAACGGCCCGAACGCACTGTTGGGCTGAAAGTGGACCGGAGCCTCGTTTCGCAGGCGCTCATAGTAGGACTGCCAGCGTCCTTGCCGATAGAGAAAGGGATTACTGAGGTCGATGTCGGCGAGTTCGACGTCCTCGACGGGGGGGATGGGCTTCTCTACGAAGAGCTTCTTCCCATTCGTCCTTGTCACCCAGCGCCGAGTCCTGTCGTACAGATGGGCGCCCCGGATCTGCAGATCCATCGGGATGGCCGACTGAACCTTGTCGCCGATCGTATCGGAAACCTTCACGTGTCTCACCTTGTCTTTCGTCGTTACATCTGGAACGTCGTTACATCTGGAACTCTGGCACCTGGACGGTAAGGCCGTCCCAATCCGCGGACGCGGTCATCTGGCACGACAGTCGGGAGGTCGGCAGCCGTTCGGGGTTCATTGAGAGCATCTCTTCTTCACTTGCTCCCGAGAGGCCCACCACGTCGGACCATTGCGGATCAACGATGACATGACACGTGCCGCACGCGGCTTCGCCTCCGCAATCGGCGTCGATTCCGGGCACCGCGTTGTTGACGGCGATCCGCATGAGTGACTGCCCCTCCTCCAAGGGCACCACGTGCTCCTCTCCCTCATGTGAGACGAAGGTTACGACTGTCATCGCTGGCTCCTGCATGGTTGTTCGGGTAATAGCTGCTCACAGCATTGCTAACAACGACGACTGCGGCTAGGTTAATTGAGGGCAGAAGCTTGTTAATTTGGCTCAGAAGGCGGGGGCGATGAATCTTGATCGCGAGGGCGTGCCACCGCTCGTGTTCGCGCAGTTACTTGAGAGCCCAGTTCTGGAGCAAGACGCCGTTGCACGGTTTCGCGAGATCATGGATCGTGAGCGAAGCGACGTCGAGTCACTTCTCGCCATCAACGCCCAAGTTCCCCTGCGGTGGATCAGGGAAGCCTTGCCCGACCTCGACGTTGACCAAGCAACGACCCTCGGTTTGGCGTTCGCCCAGCATGCTCATCTGACGTCCTTCGGACCATTAAGCGTCCCACTAGTAAGCGCAGGTTCCGCAGGCGAGATATTGGAATTGCTTGCCTACCTGCCGCTAATAACCCCAGCCCTGAGTGCGCAGTTCTACGCAGGTGGACACGGAGTGTCTGTCGCGCTCAATGGGCAGACGGGCGATCGAGTCCTAGACTCCCTAGTGGTCACCTACTGTGGTGCGGTCCTGCTGAGGCTGCTGAATATACTCGTTGGCGATGCACCAGACATCACACTCTCACTGGGTTGGCCCGCTCCGGAAGGTCTGCCCGTGGATCAGGATTGGTTAGCTGGTCGCCTGGTATTTGACGCTTCACTGTCCATTCTGCATTTTCCCGTTGACGCGGTCAATCACGTCTGCCGGTTCTCTGATCCCGTGGCGTATCGACTCGCTATCAGTGACTTGCAGCGAAGGCTCGACGAGCGGAGTAAAATCGCCTCGTATTCGGACAAGGTGAGACGTCTGATAGAGAAGCGTCCCGCAGATTGTGGAAGTCAGTGGATTGCAGACGAACTCTCCATCTCTACGAGCACACTTAAGCGGCGCCTCTCTGAGGAAGGGATGACCTATCGCGGACTGCGCCAGTCGGTCATTCGTGAGTACGCGATTCTTCGTTTACTGGACGGATCTGTGTCCGCGAGCGAGATCGCCACGGACCTCGGATATAGCGACCTCGCCAGCTTTTCACACGCTTTCAAGCACTGGACCGGCCACCCGCCGACGGGGTTCCGTCGTAGGTAGCGCTGCCACTTGGTTGACTCGTACAGGGCAACTGGCAATGCACGGTGCCTTCAGCTTCGCCCTTTCTTTGGGCGTGGCGTTCAATAGCTTCAGGCTCCCCTATCCGCCAGACTGAGGTGAGACACCCGGGCTGGCTGGTTGAGAGGCTGGGGCGTGAGGAGAAGGAGAATCCAGCATGACTATCACTGCAACTACTGACGCGGCCCTGGAGGCCTCGCAGCCGACGCCGACGACCTCGACGCAGGAGACGGTTCAGGCCCCGCGGACCGGGCGGCCGGCCCGGCGGGCGTTCACGGCCGAGTACAAGCGGCGCATCGTCGCCGAGTACGAGCAGGCCCCGTCCGGGCAGAAGGGCCGCGTGCTGCGCCGAGAGGGCCTCTACGATTCCAGCGTCAAGCAGTGGCGGGCCCAGATCGAAGCGGGAACACTGGGCACCGTGTCCAAGAGAAGGCCCCGGGCTGGCCAGTCGCCGGAGCAGGCGCGCATCGCTGAGCTGGAAAAGCAGATCAGCAAACTCGAGTCAGACGCCGCCCGGAAGGACAAGGTCATCGCCGATCGTGACGCCGCGTTGGAGGTCATGGGAAAAGGTGTCGCGTTCTTGGAAGCGCTCTCCAAGAAAAACAAGGGGTGACCAGGGCCGCCTGGCGCACCTGGCAGGCCGAAACCGCGCAGCTGCTGACCGCGCTGCTGGGTGTGGTGCGGTCCTGCGCCCTGGTCGGTAGGTCGCGGGCGACCCATCATCGCCAGGCCAATCCGAAACCGCGCCAGTATGGGCCGCACCCCAAGGCCCGCCATCCTGCCGAGCTCACCGCCGCCGAGCGCACCGCGATACTGGAAGTGCTCACCAGCGAGGCCTACGCCGATCTGTCCGTGGCCCAGGTGTGGGCCCGCGAACTCGACGCCGGCCGGTATCACTGCTCGCAGCGCACGATGCACCGGATCCTGGCGGCCGAGGCGATGAACGGCGAGCGTCGTCGGCAGGCAACCCATCCACCACGGGCGATTCCCGAACTGGTCGCAACCTCAGCAAATGATGTGTGGTCGTGGGACATCACGAAAATGCGGGGCCCGGCCAAGGGCATCTGGTACCACGCCTACGTCGTCATCGACATCTACTCCCGCTACGTCGTGGGCTGGCGCATCGAGACCGTCGAAGACGGCGAACTGGCCGCCGACCTGGTCGCCGCCGCCATCGCCGAGCAAGGCCAGGCACCGGGGTATCTCCACGCCGACGGGGGCGCGGCGATGACCTCGAAGCCGTTGGCCTCACTCCTGTGCGATCTGGATGTAACCCGGTCGCACAATCGGCCGCGGACCAGCAACGACAACCCGTACAGCGAGTCGCAGTTCAAGACCATGAAGTACACGCCGAACTACCCCGAGCGGTTCGCCAGCATCGGTGCCGCCCGGGCATGGATGAACCGATTCATCCACTGGTACAACCACCAGCACCGGCACAGCGGGATCGGACTGCACACCCCGGCCAGCGTCCACGACGGCACCGCCGAGACCATCCGCGACAGGCGCCAGCTCGTGCTCGACGCCGCCTACGCCAAACACCCCGAACGGTTCACCCGACGACCGCGCCCACCCCGACTGCCGGAAAAGGCGACCATCAACGACCCCGACGCCCGATCACCCGAAACTAGCCAAGCCCAACCGAGCACCTCACGTCTCATTTGATTTGACACGCTCCGCTCCGCCGACACCCTCGACGTATTCGGGCCTGGTGCTCGCGGCGGTGAGTTTGGCCTAAGCCCTCGAGTTTCTCTGTGACTGCAAAAAGTGTTCAACCTCGACCACGATGAACAGGGCAGTGGCAGTAATAACAGTGCGGCCCTCTGCATCCTCCATCGTGGACTTGAGGTCCAATTTCCGGCCATCGCGAGACCGAACTGCAGCGCGCAGGATGTACGGGGTGTCGAGTAGTGCTGGCGCAAGATACTCGAGCTCGAGACGGCGCGTCACGGCGAGCTCGCCGACCGAATACAGCAAGAAGCCGAAGAGGTCGTCAATCACGGTCGCTACCGCGCCGCCGTGTGCAATGCCCGGTGCCCCGACGTGGCGCTGGTCGAACTGGTGGTGTGCGACGACGCCGTCTCCGTCACGCCGTACCGAGAGGAAGTGACCATTCGGGTTCTCTGGTCCACAGCCAAGGCAGTTGGGGTGGTGGGGAGGAAGCTCGGAGGAACCGGATTCCATGCGCGTGAACGAGGCCACCCAGTTGTCGATATCGGTACCTATCGGCTCGCCGGCCTTGTCGCGAAATGTGTCCATGTCCAAACCTTCCTGTCGATGAAGTTGTACTGGGTGCGATACCTCGGCTTGTGGCGACGGAGATATCGCCGACACCCGCACGTCCGACCCGTGACCCAACCTTTGACCGGGACGTCCAAGGGGCCCTGAGGCCCGATGCGGGTGGCCTGAGCAACTGGCTGTCGACGGCACGATAGTCAGGTCGACAAGGCCGACTGAGCCGGGACACCTTGTACTGTACGAACATACAGTAAGCGGTACCGACGTATAGTCTAGTGTCGCGTTTCTGAAGTTGGTTTAGGGTTCGCTTTCGCGAGGATCTGTTCGGGAGTTTTAGTCCAGACGAACGGGTGTTTGCGGTCGTTCCAGCCCGTGATGAACTGGCGAATCTTGGCATTGAGGTCCTTGACAGATGTAAAGACACCACGGCGGATGGCCTGCCGGTCGATGATCCCGAACCAGACCTCCACGAGGTTGAGCCAGGATCCGGACGTCGGGGTGAAGTGCACGTGGAACCGCGGATGCTGTGCCAGCCACACCTTCACCGCCGGGGTCTTGTGGGTCGCGTAGTTGTCCATCACCAAGTGCAGGTCAACCTCCGGGTAGGCGCGGTCGAGTTGACGCAGGAACGCCAGGAACTCCTGATGGCGATGCTTCGGCTTGACCGCGCCGGTGACGTGCCCGGTCGCAATGTCCAACGCGGCGAACAGAGTCGTGGTGCCGTGCCGCTTGTAATCGTGGGTGTGCCTTTCGATGCTGCCGGTGCGCATCGGCAGCATCGGCGCGGTCCTATCCAGCGCCTGGATCTGACTCTTCTCGTCAACACACAACACGATCGCGTTGTCCGGTGGCGCCAAGTACAACCCCACCACGTCGGTGACCTTCGCGACCAGTTCGGGATCGGTGGAGAACTTGAACGTTCCGGCCCGCCAAGGCTGCACCCCGAACTTGCGCCACGCCCTGGCCACGGTGGCGTTACCGATCTTCAGATGATCCGCCAGCAGGCGTGAGGACCAGTGCGTCACCCCGTACTTCTTCGGCGGAGGAGTCAACGTCGTGGTGATGATCTTCTGGTCATCTATCCGCTTCGGCCGGCCAGAGCGCGACTCGTCGAACAGGCCCGCGATCCCATCCGCCTCATACCTGCCTCGCCACTTCCACACCGTCGTCGGCGTCGTTCGCTCCCGGTCAGCGATCCGAGAGTTCGCCTGACCTTCCGCCGCGAGCAGGATAATCCGCGCCCGCATCGCCAACCCCGATTGGATCGACGTTGACCGCGTCCACGACTCCAACTCCTCGCGGTCACCATCACGAAGAATCAAAGCCGGAGCCGGGTTATTGGGCATGACCCATTCTCCCAAACACCCAAGCATTTAGGAACTAACGACACGCGACACTAGTGGGTAGATAAGAACCATAGATTCCGGGACTGGGTTCCGCTACAGACCAGGCTTCCGCCCACCTCGGCGTATCCA
>NZ_JAALEE010000561.1:42977-43426 GCF_014145265.1 Dietzia sp. CW19
TGCAGGCTTGAGTTCACTTGTAGCAATAACGATCGTTAGCCCCGCTGATTCACGGGCCGGTGTGACTGCTGCAGTCGGGTGACGACGGGCTTATATTCGCGTAAGGGCGTGCGGGGGTGCCGGCTGGCGCTGCCGGTGGGCGGGTCTCCGGGTGGTGATGTCGAGGGCGGGCAGGTGAGATCAGGCTGGTTTGGGGATCGCGGCGATCTTGTTGAACACGGCGACGATGGCGGTGGCCCAGGGCCATGTTTCGGGGATCTTCACCCGGCGTCGCCGGCCGCTACGGGTCAGCCGGGCTGCGACGTGCAGGAAGCGGTAGCGCAGCGCTTTGGGCTCGCACAAGGCCAGAACCGCAGCCTCGCCGGTACAGGCCAGCATCCGTGTCCACGCCACCAGATCTGCGGCGAGCATCACCGCCACCAACCAGGCCTGGTTGAGCGCGAACTCGC
>NZ_JAALEE010000561.1:43436-45428 GCF_014145265.1 Dietzia sp. CW19
GTTGCGGAACTGGTTGAACAAGTACCGGCAGGCCCACGGCGGTACCGAGACCGAGGTGACGCTCGATGAACGGGCACGACTCAAGGAGCTGGAGCGGGAGAACTCCGAACTCCGCGCCGAAACGGCGTTCCTGAAAAAAGCAGCCTTGGATTCAAATCGTCAATGCAACAGGGCGGCGTAGCGTTCGGCGGGAGTGTCGTAGTCGAGGGTTTTCCGGGGCCGGTTGTTCAATCTCTCCGCGATTCGGTGCAAGTCAGCCTGGGAGTAGCCGTTCATGCTTGTCTTCTTCGGAAAATACTGACGAAGCCAGCGATTGGTGTTCTCGTTGGTGCCGCGCTGCCAGGGCGAGTGTGGGTCGGCGAAGTACACGCTGATCCCGGTGCCGGCGGCGACGTCTTTGTGTCCGGCCAGCTCCATGCCGCGGTCCCACGTCAGGGAGCGAGACATCGTCTCCGGGAGCGCCGACAGCTCCCGGCACAGTCCTTCAGTAACAGAGGACGCATGGCGTGAGTCGACCTGGACTAAGCAGGTGTAGCGGCTGGAGCGTTCCACGACCGTGGCGATCTGGGACTGCTCCGATCCGATCATCAAATCGCCTTCCCAGTGACCTGGAACAGCGCGGTCCGCGACGTCGTCTGGACGGGCATCAATCGACACGGCGTCTTTGATCTGCGAGCGCCACTGGCCGGAGGTGGTGTTGCTGACCGCGCGACGAATCGGTCTGCCGGTGCGCAACTGCTTCTGTAACGACTTGTCCAGCACATTCCAGGATTGGATGTACAGCGACCGATAGATCGCCTCGTGCGAGATCAGCATCCGCGACCCGGCTGGGTACTGCTTCTTCAGCCGACCAGCGATCTGTTCCGGAGACCATTCCTCTTTCAGGCGTGCAGCGACGTAGCCTCGCAGTACAGGGTTCGTGGCCAGCTTGGGCTTCTGAGGACGCCGGGCCCGGCGCCAGGCGCGGTCGTCTGCGTCGATGGCGCGATAGCGCTCCCTACCCTCGTTCTGCCCGACTTCTCGGCTGATCGTTGACGCAGGCCGTCCCAGCTGGCGACCGATCTGGCGGTACGAGTCGCCCGCCGCCAGACCGCGGGAGATCTCCTCCCGATCGGACAGACTCAATGTCCCCGCCCGGCGCTTCTGCGGCGACTGATAGATCCCGCCCTTGGGCCGCAGGATCGAAAACACCGAACCCGGCGGCGAGTCGACCGATCGCGAGATCTCACTGATCGACGACCCCGCCTTCCACATATCCCAGACCCGCTGCCGTTCCTCCGGCGGCAGTCCGGGCCGGCCAATCTTAGCCATCGTCCACCTCCACCATAGATTGCTTGGTGTTGCGTTGACGGTTTGAGTCTAAGGCGGCTTACTTCGCGCGGGAGCAGCGACCGTGAGCCGATACGAGTACATCGACTCCTGCAGGAACGACCCGTCCGAGACCAACCCGCTCTACAAGATGTGCGCCTGGCTGGCCGTCTCGACCTCCGGGTTCTACAACTGGCTCTCGCGCCCGACCTCGGCCACAGCTGCCCGCAGACAGGCGCTCACGGCCAGGGTGAGGCACTTCTTCGCCGCCACCGACGGCACGTACGGGTATCGGCGGATTCACGCCGACCTGGTCGACGAGGGCACCCAGTGCTCCCAGGAGTTGGTGCGTCAGATCATGCGCTCCGAAGGCCTGGTGGCCTGCCAGCCGAGGCCATTTCGGGTCACCACTGAAGCTGACGACGCTGCTGCAGCCGACATGCCTGACCTGGTGGAACGCGACTTCACCGCCGATCGCGCCGGCGTCAAGTTCGTCGGAGATATTACGTACATCCACACGTGGCAGGGGTTCGTCTACCTGGCGACGGTGATCGACTGCTACTCCAAGAAAGTCGTGGGCTGGTCGATCGCCGACCACATGCGCACCGAACTGGTCGAGACGGCGCTGAAGAACGCTGCCGCGACGACGGTGATCGAGCCGCGGGCGATCTTCCATTCCGACCG
>NZ_JAALEE010000561.1:45438-45630 GCF_014145265.1 Dietzia sp. CW19
CACGAACCCCTGCCAGGTGTGGATGTAGGTGATGTCGCCGACGAACTTGACCCCAGGTCGTTCGGCGGTGAAATCGCGTTCGAGCAGGTCAGGCATGTCGGCTGCAGCAGCGTCGTCGGCTTCGGTGGTCACCCGAAATGGTCTCGGCTGGCAGGCCACCAGGCCCTCGGAGCGCATGATCTGACGCACCAA
>NZ_JAALEE010000561.1:45640-48468 GCF_014145265.1 Dietzia sp. CW19
CGCTTTGAAGAACGCCGCCGCGACGACGGTGATCGAACCGCGGGCGATCTTCCATTCCGACCGCGGCAGCGTCTACACCTCGGGCGACTACCGCAAGCTGGTCAAGGACCTGGGGATGCGGTCGTCGATGGGCAGAACGGGCGTGTGCTGGGACAACGCGATGGCAGAGTCGTTCTTCTCCGCGCTCAAGAACGAACGCGTCCACCGCACCGTCTACGCCACGAAGCGGCAGGCCAGGCGCGACGTCATCAGCTACATCGAGGGGTTCTACAACACCCGACGGCGCCATTCAGCGCTCGGCTACAAGCGCCCGAACGAGGTGCACTACGCTGACCTCCAGCCGGCAACGGCAGCGTAGAGAAACCATCAACTCCGCTGTCCGAAATCAACGCGGCAGGTCAGCCATCGGAGCACTGTCAGATCGGCAGAGTGGTGTCGGAGACGGCGAAGTCGCGGAGCCAGTACACGAACTGCGTCCAAATGCCGCTGAGCAGCAAGATTCCGACGACGATGAGCATGATGCCGCCGACGATCTGAATCGTTCGCGTGTGTCGTTGCAGCCAGCCCACTGTGCGGATGGCTCTCGTCGAACCGAAGGCCACCACAATGAAAGGCAGTCCGAGCCCCAGGCAGTACGCCACGATGAGCAGTACTCCGCGTGCGGCGTCGAGTCCGGTTCCGGCGGCAACTGACAACGCCGCTGCCAGAGTCGGTCCGAGACACGGCGTCCATCCCAGGGCGAAGACGGCGCCAAGTAGCGGCGCGCCCGCCCAGGTGGAAAGTGCTTTCGGCTGCATTCGAGTGTCCCTCTGGAGGGCGGGTATGGCCCCGATGAACACCAGTCCCATCAAGATGGTCACCACACCGCCGAGCCGTTGCAGCAATTCTTGCCGGGGGGCGAGGTATTGCACGGTGCCCAGCACCATCGCCGACAGCAGTACGAAGACCACCGTGAATCCAGCAACGAATAGCACCGCGGCGAGGACGACTCGTCGTCGCGATGACACCCGCTGACGCTGCTGTTCAAGAGTGAGCGAGCTGGCTTCGGCGCGGCGTTGCTCGGCGGCCTGCACAGTCACCGCCGGGCGCTCTGCACCCACGATGCTGGCCATATATGCCAGATACCCGGGCACGAGCGGGACTACGCACGGCGAGGCGAACGAGACGAGTCCAGCGAGGACACATGCTCCCAACGCGAGCAGCAGAGGTCCGGAGGCAGCAGTTTGTTGGAACGTCTGGCCAATAGATTGCGCAATCAGCACCGTGTTCATGCAGCGTCGCTTTCAGCAGGCTCGGCCAGCAGTCTCTCGATGACCGGCTCCAACTGGGTGTCGGTGACCTCTGCTAGATACACCGCAGCGACTCGGTGCTGTTTGTCGAGAATCAGTGTCGCTGGCACCACCGAGGTGGGGAAACCATGTAGCGCCGCCACCGCGGCCTGCGACGGGTCCCAAATTGAGGGATAGGTGACCCCGTTGTCCTCGATGAAGTCGACAGGCTTTTGCCGATTCGGGTCCCGCAAGTTGACGCCGAGATTGGTGAAGCCTTGCGCCTGGTACTTGTCCTGCAGTCGCTGCAGGTCGTCGGTTTCCGTCCGGCAGGGCGCACACCACTGACCCCACAGGTTGATCAGCACCACCTCGCCAGGAAAGTCTGCGACCGCCACAGTGGCCTCCGGATCTACTACTTCCGGGCCAGACATCGGAGCGATCTTCTGGCGGTCCGCCGGCGGATCATAGAAGATCTCAATCTGGCCGCCCGGGCTGACAAAATCGAACGTCTCACCTGAAGCGACGGCATCAGTGCCGCTAGCGCAGCCAGTAAGTACAAGCGAACTCACCACCACTGCGGCCAGTTGGCATCTTGCCCGTCTGCCCCAGCTACCGGGCTGCGCACCCTTGCCGAACACATCCGTCGTCATCACAGCATCAGCACCACTCTTGCCTGCACAGTCACACCGGACGATTGTGCCGCCCCTACCCCATTGGTTCGGTCGGGGTTCGATGAAGGTCTGATCAAGATTCCCGAGAGAAGCTGTGGGCGCCGCGAGACCGATGCACAGTGTGCAGCTGACACGAGAACCGGATTCCGAGTGCAAAAAGGAGACCCCCATGGCACATGGGCATGGTGGACACGGGCAGGTGCAGGCTCGTGGGTGGGGCATGGCTATCTCGGCCTGGCTGACGGGAATCTACTTCGTCATCGAGTTGGCGATCGGGCTGTGGACCGGCTCGGTTGCGGTGATCTCGGACGCTTTTCACACCTTCTCGGCGGTCGGTGGTGTCCTAGTCGCCATCTTCGCTGCTCGACTCGCCCGCCGCCCCGCAGACGAGAATCGCAGCTTTGGCTGGTACCGCGCCGAGATCGTAGGCGCGCTGGTCAATGGCGGTTTCCTGCTAATCATGGCGATGGTGGTGATCGTGATGGCTGCCATGCGCATGAATGATCCGGTTGACCTGCCCACGACGCCCATGCTGTGGGCAGCCGCGGGAGGCTTGCTTACCGAAATCGTCGCCCTGAGCCTGATCTGGAAACAAAGCCGCAGCGACATGAACGTTCGTGGCGCGTTGTGGCACATCATCCAGACCTTCGTCGGCAGCCTGCTCATCATCGTCACCGCACTAGTGATCAAGTTCACCGGGTTCTTGCTGATCGATCCGCTGCTCGGTTTGGCGTTCGGCTTCGTGCTTGTATGGGCAAGCTGGAGCATCCTGCGCGACGCCACCCATCTGCTCATGGAGGGCACACCCGACGAGGTCTACCTGTCTGACGTGACTGAAGACCTGGCAGCGATAGATGGGGTGGACCGTTCCCGTTCTGGTGGACAC
>NZ_JAALEE010000068.1:0-5916 GCF_014145265.1 Dietzia sp. CW19
CCCGGCGGTGATGCTCGCGGGGGTCGCGGCGTCCATGGTCGTGCTCGTCCCGCTGGGGGCGGGGCCGGAGGGCTCCGACGACGGGCTCGAGGACCTCGCCACCGGCGGGCCGGCGTTCGTGGTCCTCGGGCTGCTCGCCGTCGCGGTGCTCGTGCCCGTGGCCGAGGAGGTGGTCTTCCGGGGGATCGTCCTACCCGCGCTGAGAGCGAGGTTCCGGGCGGTTCCGGGGATCGCGCTCGCGGGGGCGGTCTTCGCCGCCGTGCACCTGATCCCACCCGCGCTGCCCTACCTGGTGGTGGTGGGGATCTCGCTGTGCGTGATGGCGCAGTGGTACCGGTCGATCGTGCCCGGGATCGTGCTCCATGGCGTCAACAACGCGGTCGTGTTCGCCGGCATCGTCGCGGCGGGCTCGGCCTGAGGGGTGCACGTGGGGCGGTGCCCGGCGGAGCTCAGGCCAGCAGTGCGGACACCAGCAGCAGGACGGGGAGCGCCCCGAGTGTGGTGAGGACCGCCGAGTCGCGGGCGAGCAGCGTCCCGTGGCCGTATCGGGTGGCCACCACGAGCACGTTCTGCGCCGTGGGCAGGGCGGCGGCCACCACCACGGTGAGGAGTTCGTGACCCCGCATCCCCATGAGGCCGCTGCCGACGGCGTACGCGAGCAGGGGGTGTGCGACCAGCTTCAGGCCGCTGGCCAGGGCGATCTCCCGGCGCGGTGACGCTCCGGCCTCGAGCACCTTCACGCCGTAGAGGGACATGCCGAACACCAGGAGTGCGCCGGGGACCGAGATCTGACCGACCAGGTGGACCGGCTCGAGCAGCCGTTCGGGCGGCGACCACGGCAATGCCGCCACCACCACCCCGGCCAGCGCGGCCAGGACCAGCGGGGTCCGGGCGGCCTGGAGCGCCGAGGAGAACGCACCTCCGCCGCCATCGGTCGTGCCCTCCGCCCGGGCGGCGCGCTCGAGTACGGCGATGGCGATCGGCTGGAGCACCGCCACCTGGAAGAGCAACAGGGGCATGACGAACCCGAAGTCCCCCAGGACGTAGACGGCGATGGGGATGCCCAGGTTGGCCGAGTTGACGTAGCTGGCGGACAGGGCGCCGACGGCGAGGTCGGCGGCCGGCCGCCGGAGCCACAGTTTCGCGATGAGCACGTAGGCCACCGCCATGACGATCGCCGTCGCGGCGGAGACCACGAAGACGCCGGTGAAGACCTGGTCGAGCGTGGTCCGGGCGAGGGCGTCGAACAGCAGGGCCGGGGTGGCGACGAAGAACACGAGCCGGTTGAGCACCAGTCGGGCGTCGGAACCGAGGACCCGGGAACGGGCGAGCAGCCACCCGAGTGCGACGACCGCGACGATCACGGCGAAGCCGTTGAGGACGCCGGCCACTGCGGACTCCTGGGGTTCGGGGGAGGGGAGCGGTAACGCCGATCGGGGCCGAGCACTCCTGCGGGCAGGAGGCGCGACCCCGATCGGGTTGCTGTTGCCTGTGTCGGCGGCTATTTACCGCGGACGGGACGTGCGGTGCGGTTCGACCGCGCCGAGCAAGGGCTCAGCGGCTGGTGAACGGCAGCAGTGCCATCTCACGGGCGTTCTTGACCGCGACGGCGACCTGACGCTGCTGCTGCGGCGTGAGGCCGGTGACGCGGCGCGAACGGATCTTGCCACGATCGGAGATGAACGTGCGGAGGGTGTTGACGTCCTTGTAGTCGACCGTCTCGATACCCGCGACCTTCAACGGGTTCTTCTTGGGCCGACGACCCTCCTGGGCACGGATCTTCTTGGACGGGGTGCTACGCGCTTTTGCCATGATTACCTACTCACCAACTCGACTTCGTGACACCGGGCAGCTCGCCACGGTGGGCCATCTCGCGCATGCGGACGCGGGAGAGGCCGAACTTGCGGAGGTAGCCGCGGGGGCGGCCATCGGCGACGTCGCGGTTACGCACCCGCACGGGCGAGGCGTCACGCGGCATCTTGTTGAGCGCGGTCTGGGCGTCCATGCGCGCCTCGTCCGTGCTCTCGGGGTTCTTGATGATTGCCTTGAGCTCGGCGCGGCGCTCGGCGAACCGGGCCACCTTGGCCTTGCGCTGCTCGTTGCGCGCGATCTTTGACTTCTTGGCCACGGGTCAGCGCTCCTCTCGGAATTCGACGTGCTTACGGACGACCGGGTCGAACTTCTTGAGGACGATGCGGTCCGGGTTGTTACGGCGGTTCTTGCGGGTCACGTACGTGAACCCGGTCCCGGCCGTGGACTTGAGCTTGATGATGGGTCGAACGTCGTTACGTGCCATCTCAGATCTTCTCCCCACGGGCGCGGATACGGGCCACGACGGCCTCGATGCCATCGCGGTCGATGGTCTTGATGCCCTTGGTGGAGACCGTCAGCGTGACGCGACGACCCTCGGAGGGCACGAAGTAGCTACGGCGCTGGATGTTCGGGTTCCAGCGACGGTTGGTCCTGCGGTGTGAGTGCGAGACGGACTTGCCGAAACCCGGCTTCCGTCCCGTTACCTGGCAATGCGCCGACATGGCGTGGTTCTCCTTCCGCCTCCTCGTACGGTGGCGCGTGATGGTCGGGGCTCCCGGTCGGCCTGGGCCGAACAGCAGCGGATCACCACGTCGCGGGCACCGTGAGAGGCGATAGCAAACGTGCAGACAACAGCGATGGTCTAGTTTACGGCCCGACCGCGGGAAACGGTAATCAGCACGTCAACGCCGGTGGGGACGGCCGGCGGAGCGTGCGAATTGGGTACGCGGTCATCGTACGGGTACGATCTACCGATGCGTGTGCTGATACCGGGATCCCCGGTTCGGCCACTGGCAGTTGCGTGCCCCTGACGGGGCGGGCGCCAGACCCAAGACTTCTACCGAGCTAGAGGGATCCAGTATGAAGAACGACATCCACCCCGACTACCACCCGGTGGTCTTCCAGGACTCGGGCACCGGCACCAAGTTCCTCACCCGCTCCACCGCGAAGAGCGAGCGGACCGTCGAGTGGGAGGACGGCAACTCCTACCCGCTCATCGTGGTCGACGTGACCAGTGAGTCGCACCCGTTCTGGACCGGCGCGCAGCGCGTCATGGACACGGCCGGCCGTGTCGAGAAGTTCCAGCGCCGTTACGGCAACCGCACCCGCCGCACCAAGTGAGCCGCGGGTCGGTGCTCCGCCGCCGACCCACACCCACACCCGAGACCTCAGAGGACGTAACAGTCATGGCAGTTCCGAAGCGTCGCCTCTCGCGCGCCAACACCCATTCCCGCCGCTCGCAGTGGAAGGCCGAGAACCCGGCCCTCCAGGAGACCAAGATCGACGGCCGCGCCGTGGTGCTGCCGCGTCGCCTGGTCAAGGCCGCCAAGCTCGGCCTGGTCGACCTCGACCGCTGAGTGTCGGTCGACTGATCGCCGAGACGAACTGAGCTCCGCGGCGCCCGCGCGTCGCACGCACACGCCCGGTCACGAGCCCGGTGGGTCCCCCCGGACCCACCGGGCTCGTCGGCGTCATCAGGAGCCGGCGCGGACCGCGCATCGGTCGCGGTATTCCTCAGCCGTGGTTCAGGCGGGTGCGGGAGACTTCCCGGTATGAAGATCCTCGTTGTGGACGATGACCAGGCCGTGCGTGAATCCCTGCGCCGTTCCCTCACGTTCAACGGTTATTCGGTGGAGCTCGCGGGGGACGGGGTCGAGGCGGTCGAACGGCTCGACGCGAACCGTCCGGACGCGGTGATCCTCGACGTCATGATGCCCCGCCGCGACGGCCTCGAGGTGTGCCGGATACTGCGGAGTCGGGGGGACGACCTGCCCGTGCTCATGCTCACCGCCCGGGACGCGGTGTCCGAGCGGGTGGCGGGCCTGGACGCGGGTGCCGACGACTACCTGCCCAAGCCCTTCGCGCTGGAGGAGCTGTTGGCCCGGCTGCGGGCGTTGCTGCGTCGTCGGGGTCCGGAGGCCGAGGACGTGGACGAGGTGTTGGAGTTCGAGGACCTGCGGATGGACCTGGCGACCCGCGAGGTCAACCGGGGGGAGCGCCGGATCCAGCTGACCCGGACGGAGTTCTCCCTGCTCGAGTTGCTCCTGCACCATCCCCGTCGTGTCCTCACCCGGAGCCACATCCTCGAGGAGGTGTGGGGTTACGACTTCCCCACGTCGGGGAACGCGCTCGAGGTGTACATCGGGTACCTCCGGCGTAAGACCGAGGGCGACGGCGAGAGTCGTCTGATCCACACCGTGCGTGGCGTGGGATACGTGTTGCGCGAGACGCCGTAGTGCGAGCCCGCACGGTGGGGTGGGGCTCCACACCGATCTCCCTGCACCAGCGGGTCACCCTGTTGGCGGCGAGTTCGGTGGGCGTCGCGGTGGCCCTGATGGCCGTCGCGGCGTACTTCGTCGTGTCCGGGTCGATGTACAGCGAGGTCAACAACCGGCTCCAGCAACAGGCCGACCAACTGGTCAACAGCCAGCTCGCGTCGGAGTTCGCCCTCCAGTCCCGGAGCACCCTCATCGCGCTGCGGGCCTTCAACCCCAATCTGGACGCGCAGATCGTCGCGCCCTCCGGTGTGCGGACGGCCACCGGCGAACCCTTCCAGATCGGCGGCCCCGAGATCGCCGTGGTCCGCGGCGAGACCGAGTCGAGCCTGCGGACGGCCGGGGGCAAGCAGATCTATGCGGTGGGGGTCCGCGACGGTTCGACACTCATCCTGGCGCAGGACCTGAGCCCCACCAGGGCGGCCCTCAATCGTCTGGCGATCGTCCTGACGCTGGTGGGTGCGGCCGGCATCGCGCTGGCGGCGGTGGCCGGTACGGCGGTGGGGCGCACGGGTCTGGCGCCGGTCGCCCGGTTGACCAGGGCGGTGGAGCGGATCGCCAGGACCGACGACCTGCGGCCCATCCCGGTGGCGGGTGATGACGAGATCGCCCGGCTCACCGCCAGCTTCAACCAGATGCTCGTGGCGCTGGGGGAGAGCAGGGATCGACAATCGCGGCTCGTGGCCGATGCCGGGCACGAGCTCAAGACACCGCTGACCAGTCTCCGGACCAACGTGGAACTACTGATCGCCGCGAGCAGGCCGGGGGCGCCGACCATCCCGGCCGCGGACAGGGGGGCGCTCGAGGTCGACGTGATCGGTCAGATCTCCGAGCTCACCCAGCTGGTCGGGGACCTGGTCGAGCTCGCCCGTGAGGATTCCGGGGAGGTCGAGCTGGAGCCGGTCGCGGTGTCGGAGGCGGTCGAGCGGGCCCTCGAGCGGGTCCGTCGGCGGCGTCACGACGTGCGGTTCGACGTGGATCTGGCGCCCTGGTACTCGTTCGGTGACAACGCGGGGATCGAGCGTGCGGTGCTGAACATCTGCGACAACGCGGCCAAGTGGAGCCCGACCGGGGGAACGGTGACGGTCCGGATGAACCCGGTGTCGGAGTCGGTCGTGGAGTTGACCGTCGCCGACCAGGGGCCGGGTATCCCTGAGGAGGA
This sequence comes from Dietzia sp. CW19, assembly GCF_014145265.1. NCBI lineage: Bacteria > Bacillati > Actinomycetota > Actinomycetes > Mycobacteriales > Dietziaceae > Dietzia > Dietzia sp. CW19. The sequence continues at coordinate 5,470 of NZ_JAALEE010000068.1, forward strand.
CAGGCAGCTGGTCTTCGAGCGATTCCACCGCTCGCGGGAGGCACGGGCGATGCCCGGTTCGGGGCTCGGGTTGGCGATCGTCCGCCAGGTGGTCACCCGGCACGGAGGCACCGTGGAGATCCATGACGCGGACGGTGGGGGCACCGAGGTGCGGATGACCATCCCCGGGTGTGAGCTCCCCCCGAACTGATCGACGGGGGACGCGGTCGTCTCAGCGGGCACACAGCGCGGTGAGGAACCATGTCGGATATGGAGAACGAGAACGATCGGGGCACGGGTGGTCCCCGGCCCGGCGACGAGTGGGCCTCGGGTCCGGGCGCGGGTCCGGGTGGATACGGTCAGCGGCCGGAGAGCCCGTATGGTCCCCGCGACGACGGTCGGCGACCGGGCCCGGCGGACGTCGGTCCGCCCCCTCCCGGTTCCGGGCAGCCCGGCCAGTACGGGCAC
>NZ_JAALEE010000069.1:0-5922 GCF_014145265.1 Dietzia sp. CW19
GGTCGGCGCTGCTGGACGCGGTGGACCGGGTGACCGGGGAGCACGGAGCCGTCACCGGCCGCTATGAGTGGCCGGCGGTCGCATTGGCCTCCGCGGCCTGAGCGAGGGTGCGGTCCTCCGCGGCCTGAGCGAGGGGCGCGATCCCCCGCTGCGTGAGCCGTTCGGTGGCCCCGCCGAGTCCGGGTAGGATCGGCAGTCGAGCCCCGGCAGGTCCGGGTCCGCCCCGCGTTTCAACCGATCGAGGAGATCCACCGTGGCCCGAGTCGTCGTCGAAGTCATGCCCAAGGCCGAGATCCTCGATCCGCAGGGCCAGGCCATCCACCGGGCCCTGGGCCGTCTCGGCCACCCGGGCGTCACCGACGTCCGTCAGGGCAAGCGGTTCGAGCTCGAGGTCGCCGACGGCGTGTCGGACGCCGAGCTCGAGGAGATCGCCTCGTCGCTGCTGGCCAACACGGTGATCGAGGACTGGAAGGTCGTCCGCGTGGACACCGCGGAGGCGGCCTCGTGACCGCACGGATCGGCGTCATCACCTTCCCCGGCACGCTCGACGACATCGACGCCTCACGCGCCATCACCAGGTCCGGCGCGCAGGCGGTCTCGCTGTGGCATGACGACGCGGACCTCCAGGGCGTCGACGCGGTGGTGGTCCCCGGCGGTTTCTCCTACGGCGATTACCTCCGCTGCGGCGCGATCGCCTCGATGGCCCCCGTCATGGGCGAGGTCATCACGGCGGCCCGCGGCGGCATGCCGGTCCTGGGCATCTGCAACGGCTTCCAGATCCTGTGCGAGGCCGGGCTGCTCCCCGGCGCCATGGGGCGCAACCGCGACATGCACTTCATCTGCCGTGACGAGTGGCTGCGAGTGGAGAACACCGGCACCGCGTGGACCAGCCGGTTCGAGGAGGGGGCGGAGATCCTCATCCCGCTGAAGTCCGGAGAGGGCCGGTACATGGCCACGCCCGAGACCATCGAGCAGCTCGAGGCCGAGGGCCGCGTGGTCTTCCGCTTCGCCTCCGACGCCCCCAACGGTTCCACCAACAACATCGCCGGGATCAGCTCCGGGGACGGGCGTGTGGTCGGCCTCATGCCGCACCCCGAGCACGCCATCGACCCGCTGACCGGGCCGTCCGACGACGGGCTCGGGCTTTTCCTCTCCGCGTTGGATGCGGTGGTCAAGGTCTGATCCGCACGCCGCGGCTACAGCGAAGGGCCCGCCGGGAGTGATCCCGGCGGGCCCTCGTTTTTGCCGCGAACGTCAGAGCGGGAGGTTCATGCCATTGTCGCCGAAGAGGCTGCCGGTGCTGCCGAGGTCGGCGCCGAGGTCGCCGATGAAGCTCAGGAGCAGGTTCGGGCCGATGAACAGCGCGGCCGACAGGGTGTCGACGAAGGACGAGCCGACGGGGTCGGCGCTTCCGATCAACTCGGTGCTGAGGGGTGCGAATGCTTCGCCGATCGAACCAGTCAGGTCCATAGGGTTCTCCTAAGGTTGGTATCCCGCTCGGCGGGATGAGCTGCGGCGACCCGGATGATCGCACGCATAGGTGAAGTTTTGCACAACTACTTAGGCGTTCGTTCACCTTTCTGGCCGATATGACAGAAGTCACTCATGGGTCTGGAGTGAACCGAGAATAGACATGGTGGCCGTGCGGTCTGACCATCTACTCACCGGCCCATCCGTCGGTGGCGCGAGATGCGGTAGAACCGTGGGGTGAGCGAATCCAGCACCCAGCCCGTGTCCGCGTCCGAGAAGGCCGCCAGGCCGTTCGACATCGTCCTCTACGGGGCGACCGGATTCACCGGTGGTCTGGTGGCCGACTATCTGCTGCGGAACCTGCCCGAGGGTGGGTCGTGGGCCGTGGCGGGTCGGAACCGGACCAAGCTCGACGCGCTCGCCGCCCGCCTCGCCGCCGAGATGCCCGACGTCCCGGCCCCGGGGGTCGTGGTGGCGGACACCGAGGATCCGGGCTCGCTGGCGGACATGGCCCGCGCGGCCCGGGTCGTCATCACCACCGTCGGGCCGTACCTCGAGTACGGCGAGCCGCTCGTCGCCGCGTGCGCCGAGGCCGGGACCGACTACGTGGACCTGACGGGCGAGCCCGAGTTCGCCGACCGCATGTACCTCGAGTACCACGACAAGGCCGTGGCCTCCGGCGCACGGATCATCCACGCGTGCGGGTTCGACTCCATCCCCCACGACATGGGGGTGTTCTACACGATGAAGCAGGTACCCGAGGGTGTGCCGGTGGCGGTCTACGGTGCGGTCCACGCCGACGCCCAGTTCTCCGGCGGCACCTTCCACTCGGCCATCGGCCAGTTCGCCCGACTCCGTGAGGCCGGACGCACGGCGAAGGCGCGGCGCAAGAAGGAGGGCAGGGTCGAGGGGCGGCGGATCAAGTCGGTGACGGGCAAGCCGCACCACGACAGCGTTCTCGGCCGCTGGCTGGTGCCGCTGCCCACGATCGACCCGCAGATCGTGTTGCGGTCCGCGGCCGCGCTGGAGAGCTACGGCCCGGACTTCACCTACGCGCACTACGCCTCGGTCAAGTCGCCGTTGACCGCGACGGCGGGCATGGTCGGGGTCGGGGCGCTGACCGTGGGTGCCCAGATCGGCCCCATCAGGTCGCAGATGCTCAAGCGGATCGACCGTGGTGCCGGGCCCAGTGAGTCCCGCCGCGCCCGGTCGTCGTTCGACGTGACCTTCGTGGCGTTGGCGGGCGGGCGGCGGGTGGTCACCCGGGTGTGCGGCGGCGACCCCGGGTACACCGAGACGGCCATGATGATCGCGGAGTCGGCCCTGTGTCTGGCCTTCGACGATCTTCCCGCGCTCTCGGGACAGCTCACCACCGCCCAGGCGATGGGGGAGGCACTACTCGAGCGTGTCGAGCGCGGCGGCCTGACCTTCGAGGTGCTGTCCACCTAGCCCCGGCTGGTAGCGGATTCGCGGGCCGCCGCGGGCCGACTAGACTCGCCCCCGTGACGACTCACGTGGACTCCATCTCGCACGCCTCCGACACCCCCGAGTTGGCCCAGCCGTGGGCGGAACTCGGACTCAAGGAGGACGAGTACTCCCGCATCCGGGAGATCCTGGGCCGCCGGCCCACGGACGCCGAGTTGGCCATGTACTCGGTCATGTGGTCGGAGCACTGCTCGTACAAGTCGTCCAAGGTGCACCTGCGCTACTTCGGCGAGACCACCACGGACGAGATGCGGTCCACCATGCTCGCGGGGATCGGCGAGAACGCCGGCGTGGTGGACATCGGTGACGGCTGGGCGGTGACGTTCAAGGTCGAGTCGCACAACCACCCGTCCTACATCGAGCCGTACCAGGGTGCCGCGACCGGTGTCGGCGGGATCATCCGCGACATCATGGCGATGGGCGCGCGGCCGGTGGCCGTGATGGACCAGCTCCGCTTCGGCCCCGCCGACGCCGACGACACGCACCGCGTGCTCCCCGGCGTCGTGGCCGGGGTCGGCGGGTACGGCAACTGCCTGGGCCTGCCCAACATCGGTGGTGAGACGGTGTTCGACGAGTCGTACGCCGCCAATCCGCTGGTCAACGCCCTCGGTGCGGGCGTCATGCGCGTGGAGGACCTGCACCTGGCGTTCGCCTCCGGCACCGGCAACCGGATCATCCTGTTCGGTGCCCGCACCGGTCTCGACGGGATCGGTGGCGTGTCGGTGCTGGCGTCCGAGACCTTCGATGTGGACGAGGACGGAGCGCCGGTCAAGCCGCGCAAGCTCCCCAGCGTCCAGGTGGGCGACCCGTTCATGGAGAAGGTCCTCATCGAGTGCTGCCTCGAGCTGTACCGCGACGAGCTGGTCGTGGGCATCCAGGACCTCGGCGGTGCCGGCCTGGCGTGCGCCACCTCCGAGCTGGCCGCGGCCGGCGACGGCGGCATGCACATCGTGCTCGACAACGTCCCGCTGCGCGCGGAGGGCATGTCCGCCGCCGAGATCCTCTCCAGTGAGTCGCAGGAGCGCATGTGCGCCGTGGTGACGCCGGAGAACGTCGAGGCCTTCATGGACGTGTGCCGCCGCTGGGACGTGTTGGCCGCCGACATCGGCGAGGTCACCGACGGCGACCGGCTCACCATCGAGTTCCGCGGTGAGACCGTGGTGGACGCCCCGCCCGAGTCGCTGGCCGACGAGGGGCCGGTCTACGAGCGCCCCCTCGAGCGGCCCTCCGACCAGGACGCCCTGCAGGCGGACACCACCGCGACCCTGGCCCGCCCGGCCACCGGCGACGAGTTGCGCCGGACCCTGGTGGACATGATCTCCAGCCCGGCCCTGTGCTCGCGCAAGTTCATCACCGAGCAGTACGACCGCTACGTCCGCGGCAACACGATCCTCGCGGAGAACGCCGACGGCGGTGTCCTGCGCATCGACGAGGAGTCCGGCCGCGGCATCGCACTGTCGACCGACGCGTCGGGGCGCTACACCAAGCTCGACCCGTACACCGGTGCCCGGCTGGCCCTGGCGGAGGCGTACCGCAATGTCGCCGTCACCGGCGCCACCCCGGTCGCCGTGACCAATTGCCTCAACTTCGGCTCGCCCGAGGACCCGGGCGTGATGTGGCAGTTCCGCGAGGCCGTCCACGGACTGGCGGACGGTTGTGCCGAGCTCGGTATCCCCGTCACCGGCGGCAACGTCTCCTTCTACAACCAGACCGGGTCCACCCCGATCCTGCCGACGCCCGTCGTGGGCGTGCTCGGAGTGATCGACGACGTCGCCCGCCGCACGCCCACCGCGTTCGGTGACACCCCCGGCGAGAACGTCTACCTGCTCGGCGAGACCCGCGACGAGCTCGACGGGTCCATCTGGGCCCAGGTCGCCCACGAGCACCTCGGAGGCATGCCCCCGACGGTCGACCTGCGGTGGGAGGCCACACTCGCCCGTATCCTGGCCACGTGCTCCAAGGACGGCCTGATCACCGGCGCACACGACCTGTCGGAGGGCGGGCTCGCGCAGGCGCTCGTGGAGTCGGCCCTGGCCGGGGAGTGCGGCCTCCGGGTGGTGCTGCCCGCCGACGCGGACCCGTTCGTGTGGCTCTTCTCCGAGTCGGCCGGCCGCGTGATCGTGTCGGTCCCCCGGGGCGAGGAGATCCGCTTCCAGCAGATGCTCACCGCGCAGGACATCCCGCACACCCGGATCGCCGTCACCGACCCGGATTCGGGGACCTTCGAGGTCCAGGGGCAGTTCACCCTGACCACCGCAGAGCTGCGCGCCGCCCACGAGGGGACGCTGCCGGCACTGTTCGGCGTCGACCCGGTCTGAGACGGTCATCCTGAGACGGGCCGGCAGGGATCGGACCGGTCGGGCGCGACCCGATGCGTGATCTCCGCAGACGAGAGCGACTGCTCGCCGTCGTCCTGGCCGGCACGGCGGGGTTCGTCGACGCGGTCGGCTTCCTCGTGGTGGGTGGCTACTTCGTGTCGTTCATGAGCGGCAACTCCACGCGAATGGCCGTCGACCTGGTGCAGGGTGACCTCGGCGGCGCGGGGATCGCGGCCGTCGTCCTGGTCTCGTTCTTCCTCGGCGCGGTCGCCGGTGCGGTGGTCACCCGCCTCCGTCCCCGGGATGATCGCCCGGCCGTCCTGGCCCTGGTCGCCACCCTGCTGCTGGTGGCGCTCGCGGTGCACCGGCTCACGACCGCCACGGTCGTCGGGGCGCCGCTGTCGATGACGGTGGTCGCGGCGTCGATGGGTGCCATGAACTCGGTGTTCCACTCGCGGGGAGAGGTCTCGCTCGGGGTCACCTACATGACCGGTGCGGTGGTCAAGTCCGCCCACCGGCTGGTGGACGCGCTGGCCGGGGGGTCGTGGGCGCCCTATCGTCAGCAGGTCTCCCTGTGGGCTGCGCTCGCGCTCGGTGGGGTGGCGGGCGCGGTGCTCCAGGTGCGCCTCGGTGTGGCCGCGCTGGGCGT